>DUIM01000077.1 GCA_013330355.1 Methanosarcinales archaeon | reverse complement strand
ACGAATACTCCTCCGGTCTGTTACGATTGATAGCACTCAATACCATACAGCAATTTCCGGTCTCTTATTTTGTTTTCATCCAAGCCGTCTGGAATAATACCGCTGATCGTCATTGATTTTCCTTATGACGTGGTGAGTAGAAGCACGCGACATTATAAAATGTTTACGAAGAAACGAATAAACAAACCTTCGCTTGTATGCGTTTATAGCCATAACGGAAATTGCTGTTTTGGTGAGACCTTTGAACAGATATGCAAAGAGATCTGAACAGCAAACCTGGAAGCTACGATTCATAGCGCACCACCTAAAATTAGTCAAGTACCGAATATGGATCATTCACCTACATGAAGGCGCAAAAACTGAAGATACATCAGGAAGTCTTTCCCTGTTTCCCATAAGGACAACAATATCATCTTCCAGGAGTTTGTCCTCCCCATCAGGATTGTTCAGCACATCATTTTCCCTCTGGATTGCCAACACTGTGAATCCCCATTGCTTCCTTAAGTTCAGTTCTGCCAGAGTTTTTCCATCGGCAATTGATCCCCCCATCACCCTGAAAGTCTCCAACTCAATGTTTGTCAGGTGATGCCCCAGATCATCAATAGACCTGGATTTATGGTATATATCCCTGATCATTTCATATCCATCCTTTCGCACCCTTTCAACATTCTTCCGGATCTCTTCCTTTGGGATAAGATACCTTGACAGCACCCTGGAAAATATCTCGATGGAAGTTTCGAATTCTGCCGGTATCACTTCATCGGCACCCAGTTCGATTAGTTCTTCCAGTTCGCTGACAAAGCGTATACGGGTAATTATATAGATTCCGGGATTCAGTTTTCGTGCATTCTTTATCATCATGCGGGTATGCGCAGCATCACATATGGCAATAACCAGTATCTTAGCTTTTGAGATATTAGTAAGTTTAAGGATATCCTCTTTTGAGGCATCGCCATAGAATATGGGCAGACCTTTCCTTTTTTCAGATATCACGATTTCAGGGTTCATTTCCACCACTACAAAGGGGATTTTCACGGCAGACAACACATTTGAAAGATTTCTTCCGTTTATACCGTAACCAGCAATAACCACATGTTTTTCAATATCATACCCAACCTTTTCTTTCAGGATGTGATCAGAGACCTTTCCTTTACGGGTTATAATGTCCTCCATCCTTGGCCCCATCTGGATCATAAATGGCGTAGCTATCATGGTCAGGATAGCAGAGGCCAGGAATACCTGGTAAATATCATTATTCAACAGGCCATGCTGGATACCTATCAACGAGAGCACGAAAGAGAACTCGCCGATCTGGGCAAGGGACAGTCCCACAAGGAAGGCTGTATGAATGGGATATCTCAGTACAACGGTAGAGACCATGCTAAGAGTGAACTTGATCAGGATAACCAGGATCACCACATACAGTATAATTGAAACATTATCCAATACAAATCCCAGGTCCAGGAGCATGCCTATTGATATAAAGAACAGGCTATTGAACACGTCCCTGAGAGGCAGTATCTCGCTCAGCGCCTGATGGGAGAACTCTGATTCCGAGATGATCAGGCCTATTATGAATGCTCCTATGGCAAGGGATAATCCTGCCATTGAAGTCAATGTAGCCGTACCCAGGCAGATCACGATCATACCCAGCAGGAACAGTTCCCTGTTCCGGGTCTTGACAATGTGGTACAATATGACGGGTACAATGAACCTTCCTGCTATTATTAATAATAAAACGATTGCAAGAGCTTTCAGTATCGAGAATATCATGGCAGAGGACGATGTGCCGGCAGTACCCGCAAGTAATGGCACAAGCAGGACCATCAGGATAATGCCCAGGTCCTGGAATATCAGAATACTAATAGTAACTTTTCCGTTAGGGGTCTCCATTTCAGCTCTCTCTGACAGTATCCTGAGTACAATGGCTGTGCTGCTCATTGATACTAAAAATCCCAGGAATATGGCAATTCCCGGGGGTTGTCCTATTGCAAGTGCGATCAATGTTACAACTACAATGGTCAGGAGCACCTGCATCCCCCCTCCAAGCAAGATAGTTCTCCTGGATCTTATCAATTCTTTTAGTGAGAATTCAATACCTATTGTGAACAGTAACAGTATGACCCCGATCTCAGCAAATAGTTCGATCATTGTCTGGTCTGTTACCAGACCAATTACGGAAGGACCGATTATCACACCTGTGACAAGATATCCTACAATAGGGACGATACGCAGTTTATGAAATAAGAAAACAATGCCTATTGACAGGCTGAAGATCAATACAAAATCGGTTAATATTGCAACAGTATCTAAAGTCACATCGTACTATTTTGTAATATCTTCTATATTTAAATAACCCATACCACTTCAATAAATAAATAAATTCAAAAATATCATCGACAATGCTATTTTTCCCGGCAGAGTCTTTAGCAGTATACAAAGCCGGAGCTCATTAAATAAATAGCGTTTTATTGTGGTAGTGACTACAATATCCCAGATGGAAACCCTCCTACCCCAACAGGATACTGATAAGCAGACAACTGATTTTATCACCCATTGGCTTATTAAACCGAATGCTATCGAGCAGAGACTGTACCAGCTCAACCTGGCCGCAGCCGCCCTTAAGCAATCCACACTTGTAGTGCTGCCTACGGGCCTTGGTAAGACCATAGTGGCCCTGATAGTCATAGCCAACCGGCTCCACAGAATGAAGGGGAAAGTCATAATTCTATCTCCCACCAAACCCCTGGTGGAGCAGCATGCCTCATTCCTGAAAAAGTTCATGACCCTGCCACCTGATGAAATAGTAGTGTTTACAGGCAGTATACCACCCACAAAGCGCATAGCGCTCTGGAAGGATGCCCGCGTGGTGGTTTCCACACCCCAGGTAATAGAGAACGACCTGTTATCGCACAGGATTGACCTGTCTGATGTGATCCACATCACTTTTGACGAAGCACACAGGTCAGTTGGTAATTATGCTTATGTCTATATAGCCGAAAAATACCAGTCCCAGGCAAAGGACCCGCTGGTACTGGGCATAACAGCCAGTCCGGGTGCCAGCAGCGAAAAGATCGAGGAGGTCTGCCGCAACCTATCCACATCAAATGTACAGGTAAGAACCGATGACGACCCTGATGTAAAGCCTTATGTCCACTACCGTGACCTTGAATGGCGGCATATCAGTGTTCCAGTGGAAATCAAGGGGTTGAAGGATTCTATGCAGCGGGTTTTAGATGACAGGGTCAAACAGCTGGCTAAACTGGATTTTATTGACCCGAACAGGAATTACCTGAATAAACGGGAACTTCTGGATCTTCAATCCAGGCTTCAGTCCGGATTGAGAAGTGGGCCGGACCAGCGGGTGTTCAAGGCCATATCCCTGGTGGCAGAGATACTTAAAGTAAGCCATGCCATCGAGATAACCGAGACCCAGGGACCTGAGGCGCTTGCTAAATATTTCGAACGACTTGAGCACGAGGCTGGTTCAAAATCCGGCAGTAAGGCTTCCCGCAGGCTGGTGGGGGATGTGCATATGCGCCAGGCCATGTATGCATTGAAGGAACTGGATGTCACGCACCCAAAGCTCGAGGTTGTTAAGGATATTGTGTCAGCTCAGCTGCGTAATAACCCTGATTCCAGGGTGATCATATTTACCAATTACAGGGATATGTCAGAACTGGTGACCCGGAACCTGGAAGGTGTTGACAACGTGCGCCCGGTCAGGTTCGTGGGGCAGGCGAGCAAGTACAAGGATACGGGCCTGACCCAGAAACAGCAGGTGGCGATACTTGATCAGTTCAGGTCTGGAGAATATAATGCCCTGGTGGCCACTTCAGTAGCAGAGGAAGGGCTGGATATCCCTGCCACCGACCTGGTATTGTTCTATGAACCCGTCCCCTCGGAGATTCGCAGCATCCAGCGTAAGGGCCGTACCGGGCGCAGCCATGCCGGGAAGGTGGTGGTGCTGGTGGCCAAGGGTACTAAGGATGAGGCATATTATTGGAGCAGTCGCCGTAAAGAGAAGACAATGAACAGCAAAATGCGCCAGCTGAGCGATACCAGAAATGTTCAACCTTTGGGTGAAACACTCGGTATTTTTGGTACTGGTACACCGGGGACGCCAGGGACGTTGGGGACGCCGGGTACAGTGGTGCCGGGGATACCGGAGCAGTCGGGGTTGCCGGAACAGCCAGCAGAAAAAGCAGGACAAAAACAACTGCTTGATTATTCGGGTGAAAAACTGCAGATATATGTAGACCGGCGCGAGATACGCTCTGGTGTGGCCCGGGCTCTTGAGAGTGCAGGGAATGATGTCATACTGACCACACTGGAGGTAGGGGATTATATCGTGAGTGACAGGGTGGCTATCGAGCGCAAGACCGATATTGACTTTCTGGATTCCATTATTGATAAGGACAGGAACATCTTCGGGCAGCTCTCTGATCTGGCCAGGACCTATGACAGGCCCGTACTTATTATCGAAGGTGACAATCTATACGCGGCCAGGCAGATACATCCCAATGCTATAAGGGGAGTGCTGGCATCCATTGCAACTGATTTCGGTATCCCGATAATAAGCACCAGGGATGCCGAGGATACGGCTGCCCTGATCCAGGTAATAGCAAAACGTGAGCAAGTGGATGAAAAACGCACGCCCAGTCTCCACGGCAGGAAAACTGCAATGACGTTGAGTGAGCAGCAGGAATATATTATATCTTCCATGTCCAATATAGGCCCCGTCGCAGCACGTAAGCTGTTGCAGCATTTCGGTAGTGTGGAAAGTGTAATGAGGGCTGGTCCGGATGAACTGATGGAAGTGGAATCTATCGGCCCGAAAACAGCACAGCGTATCAGGGAAGTGGTTGGAAGTGTTTACAAAGGATAAAGTATTGCAGGATTGCTATTGCAATTTCGTGTCCACTCCGAACTGATTGACACCCTGAGTCCCGTTTTACAGTATCTCTTTCAAGTTTTTCCCATCAATTTTCACAAATCTCTCAATCTTCCCAATATTATGTTTTATGATTGTGACATCGTTATCGGTGATGTTTATTTTCGTAAGTTTTTCTTCTTAGAGTTTCTTTTTTGCGACCTCGATTTTTTCCAATCTTTTTTGTTTTATTTATGTGGGTTTTGGGACTGTCTGCTCCAACAACGCATGAAAGCATGTGCACCGTCAA
>DUIM01000095.1:1859-7559 GCA_013330355.1 Methanosarcinales archaeon | reverse complement strand
CATTCTTCAGGTTAAGATCTGCTGTCTACCGGGGCGACCTGGGGCACGTTGATATTTACAAATAATCTATGAAAAACTGTATAGATTATGATGACAATAACTGTACAATTATGATTGAGTTAACTACTGAAAAAATTATAAAAATCCATGATATTTTAATGGAAATAGATAAAGGGACTGACGAATATTCACCAGGAGTTCGTGATATTGGAACTCTTGAAAACTTCGTTTATTACCAATTAAACAACAACAATAATGTATTTAAAAATGCTGCTTTTGCATTGCATTCTATAACTCATAGGCATGCATTTTATAATGCAAATAAAAGAACTGGTTTTGGAATTGCTTCGATAATATTAGAATCTGAAAGGTACTTTGTTAATGCGAAAAGACAAGAAAGACTTGAATATTTATTAAAAATTGCACAATATGAAACAACAGTGGAAGAAATAGAAGGGTGGCTCATCTCTAATACACGACAAATGGGGAAATTGCAATTTAAGTTACATAATATAAAAAATGAGTCTATTATATCAATATTATCATTAATATTGAAAATATTGAGGTTATAAAATATGAAAAATAAAAATTAAAGTTTAGCTAATGTTTTAAGAAGGTCTCGATTATCTTCTATAAAATTCTTTAGAAGGGCTTTTTCACTTAATGTCAGACCCGCTTCATCACATTTTGATTCGTGGAACGTTTTAAAATATCTCCTAAATCCCATATTTTTACACCTCGATTTCACAATTAATTAAGTAGATATGATTAGTATATATAGTTTTTCTGCTTCATATATTTTTATATTAATAATTTTATTATATGTCCTAATGTTGTTCCTTGTAAATAGTTAAACGAGAATATATATTTATTGTTAATGGCAAGTTTCATGCGCTCACGAGATGCCTCGGATTTGAACGAAAGCGAAATCCGGGGTCGGTGACTTCGTGGATCGCTGGTGTATGCCCGAGGTCGAGATTGTAGTATGAATGATGTGGTTTTGTGAGGAGGGACGTCATATAAGAACACCTTCAAAGGTAGACTTACATGTAAGATAAAAACAGAAAACTTCACAAAGAGACAGGATAGAAGAATTAAGATGGAAGAAGCAGAATGACACTGGAAGCACTACTCACCACATCAACCCAAAGGCAGCTTGCTGCAATACAGCACACCCACGGACCCCTATTAATACTGGCAGGTGCGGGCACAGGCAAGACCACCACCATTACTACAAAGATAGCCTACATGGTAAAAGAACAGGGTATAGACCCGAGCCAGATACTTGCCCTTACCTTCTCAAGGGAAGCTGCCGGGCACATGAAGGCCAAGGTCGAGCAGCTCCTGGGAGGTCTGGAAGTACATGTCAGTACATTCCATTCCTTCTGTGCAGAGGTCATCAGGGAGAATGCCGACAAGTGCGGTGTGTCCCCCGAGTTCTCCATCCTGGAAGACGTGGACACTTCCATTATGCTGCACATGAAGTTTGGCATAAATATCAGGGATGCGACACTGTACACTTCATCCATCTCCAAAGCCAAGGACCTGAACATCACCATCGAGAACATGGAGGATTTCCTGCAGGGACGAAAACAGTTACTCAGGGAAATGGAACCGGATGAGGGCAAATGGGAGCAGATGTACCATGACAACACCACCCGGCTGAACACCTTCCACCTGCTGGACGATGCAAAAAAGAAGGCATTGAAAGAGGAAAAAAAGGGCTGGATACGCTTCAACGAGGAATATACGGAATATGCCAGGTACAGGGATATGGTGCATACCTGGAAACGGTACGAGGCCGGTAAGAAGAAGAGGAATGCACTGGATTATGGCGACCTGAACAAGAAGGCACTGGAGTTCCTGCACACATACGGGACCCACGGGGCCACTGACAGGTATAAATATATCATCATTGATGAATTCCAGGATACCAACTATGTCCAGTTCGAACTGATCAGACTCCTGGCAGGGAAAGAGAAGAACGTGACAGTGGTGGCAGACCCCAACCAGACCATCTACGCATTCAGGGGTGCCTACACAAATAACATACAGGAGTTTATACAGAACTTTGATGTCGGATCTGACGACGTTGTTTCCCTGGACATGAGTTTTCGTTCCACTAATAAGATACTACGGGTATCCCATGACCTGATACGGCGCAACTACAGCCCTGACCAGACGGACCTGCTTATCCAGCTTCATAACAACGATGAAGTTGAGGGGAAAGATGTGCACATTGTTGAGACCGCTGACGAGAACGAAGAAGCCAGGTACATTGTGGAACAGGTCGAGACATGCCTGGAACACGGAGTGGACCTCCCGGATATTGCCGTACTGTACCGGACACATTCACAGGGGCGCAGGATAAGGCAGGCACTGGAAAGAAGGGGACATGCTGTACGTGTGAAGGATGATACTGATTTTTTAAAGCGCCCCGAGACCAAGACCGCTCTGGCCTACCTGTACGTGCTGGACAACCTGGCCAATCCCAAAGCAAGGGGTACGGAAAGCTGGTGGAGGCTGTTCCACTACAACCATGCACTTGATACAGGGGATTCCATCATTATTGGCGAGTACCTTAAAAAGCACTGGGTCTCTTTCCAGGATGCCATCTACAACCATTTCAGTGAACTGGGCTTATCACCATCAGGACAGCAGGTAGTGAAGCAGATGAAAAGCCGGATAGATGGGTTAAAAGATAAACTTGTACTGGACGTTTCTGATATCTTGATAGAAATACTGGACGCATCGGGCTTAAGCCGCCAGTTCACCCACGACGATACCAGGGAGAACAGGGAAGCTATGCTGAACCTGAGGAACCTGCATGAAATGGCTATGAAATTCGAAACCTCACACGGCAGGGAACTGGGCGGGTTTATTGCATACCTTGAGATACTGGATGAGATGGGCAAGAACCCGCCGGCTGCAAGGATACTGGAAGAAGATGCAGTGAATCTCATGACCATCCATTCATCCAAGGGACTGGAGTTCAATACTGTATTTGTGACAAATATGGCAAAGGACCGATTCCCACTATTCAGGGGCGGTGTTGAGCCATTGATACCTATTGAACTTATAGACATGTACCGTGACATGTTGAGTCAGGATTTCAGTTCCAGGTCCAAACGGTTGAGTGCCATACGTGAACTGAAACGGGAGATCAAACTTGAAGAAGAGCGAAGGCTGTGCTATGTGGCAATGACCAGGGCAAGAGAACATCTGTACCTTACACTTGGTATCCGGTACGGTGCACGGGAGCGCCATCCATCTGAATTCCTGGTTGGCATTGGATATGACAACTGGAGGCTCAAGGACCAGGATGAAGTGGATGTACCTGATATCACATACCTGCACGACAGCGAGGTTAGTACAAGGGAGGTTATCAGGGACAGTGAGCTTGAGCGCATCAAGACCCACAGGAAAAAGCTGGTTATTGAATCCCTTGACTCAGGTTCATTTGAGGAGAGTATGGGGCACCTGCTGGCATACCATGCATTGAGGGATGGTAACGGGGAGGATTATCTTGGTATTATTAATGGTAACTGGGGTGAACTGGACCCTGCCGGACATGCAGAGGAGATACTGGACAGGGATCGGAGTAATGAAGGTATTACCCCTCCTTCAGATATTGTATTCAGTGTTTCGGCAGTGAACACTTATTCGGAATGTCCCAAAAAGTACGAGTTACAGCATATACTTGGCATGCCTACCCGTGATATGGAAAAGAGTGACGGGGCCATGAATATCGGAAGTTTCGTGCACAAGGTCCTGGAAAAAGCTGTACGCCGGAAGGTCTCGACTAGAAAACAGCTTGATGAGATCACTCTCGCACTTTCAAAGGAGGATAAATGGAAATGGGTGGAAACGGCAAATGCAAAGCCCTTACTGGATGTGTTCTGGCAGCGCAATAAAGATACTATTCCAAATAACATGGTGGTGGAAAAGAGATTTACTGTACTGCTGGGGGACCACCGGTTCAAGGGTTTCATTGACAGGATCGACCTGATACCAGGGTCAGATAATGAAGTGGAGATCATTGATTATAAGACAGGGAATGAACCCGGACCTGGTGAAAGGTCAAGACAATTACTTTTATACGCACACGGGTTCGAACATATGTATCCCGGATACAAGGTGCAGAAGCTGAGACTGGAGTTGCTGGCAAAGGAAAAACCCAGGGTGTATGAACTGGACGGTGAGGAATACACTGCCCCCAGGGTGAAACCGCTGGATAATGATGCCCTGTCAGATATGACAGATGCGGCAGATAATATACTTCATGATTACCGGTACGGGTTTGACAGGATTGATGATGACTCGGTATGTAAACGCTGCGGGTATAATCTGTACTGCGGATAAGATTTTTCGAAACCTGTGCAAGGTTGCACAAGGTTTTTTAAGTAGCAATGCATCTAAGGGCTGTATCTTTAGTAGACGTACGTTTAGCTGGCGTCCACATCAAAGAGATAACCGCGCTCAAAATATGTTGGGCGGCGCCGGACAAATGCTCCGGGGCTATAGGAAATAGGTTCCTATCGGAGGAAACTAATAAGATGGCAACGAAAAAAGAGAATAGCGAACAGGATGAAATTAAACATATAGTGCGTATCGCCAATACTGACCTTGAAGGTAAAAAGAACGTACAATATTCCCTTACCGGTATCAAGGGCATAAACAGGCGTATAGCACGTATTATTTCTGATAGATCCAATGTTGACCCGACTGCTACAATCGGGTATATGGATGATGAAAAGATCGATTCATTGAAAAAGACTATTGAGGAAATTGAATCCATTTTACCCACATGGATGCTCAATAGGCGAAAAGACTTACTGACCGGGGATGACAAGCATATTCTCGCAACAGATATTCTACTTACTAGAACAGAGGACCTGAACACTCTGAAAAAGACCAGGTCATATCGGGGTGTCAGGCACGAGCGCGGCCATAAGGTGAGAGGCCAGAGAACAAGATCCACAGGCAGGAAAGGACTTACTGTGGGTGTAAAGAGGAAGCCCAAATAGGCGGTGAGATCTTATGGGATACCCAGGTAAGAATACAAAATCATATGACACACCCAGACACCCCTGGCAAGCTGCCAGGTTGGCTGAAGAGGTTGGGCATGTTAAGACATACGGACTCAGGAATAAACGTGAAGTCTGGAAAGCACAGAGTCTGCTTCGGAATTATCGCAGGTCTGCCATGGAAATGCTGGCAGGGATCACTGAAGGTGAGTTGACCGGGCATGTCAAGCAGAAATCAGACGATATCCTGGCCAAACTCAAGCGGTACGGTATACTGTCCCCGGAAGGCGGGCTTGACGATATCCTTGCACTTGAGACAAGGAACTTCCTGGACCGCAGGCTCCAGACACAGGTTTACAGGCAGGGATTTGCTAATACACTTAGACAGTCACGCCAGTTTATCACACACGGCCACATAGCGATAGAGGGTAAGAAAATTACAGTGCCTGGCTATATGCTGACAAAGGAAGAAGAACTGAAGATCGAATACTACCTGAACTCTCCACTCAAGAGCGAGTCACATGTTCAGCGGCCGGCCCAGATCGTCCTGAAAGAGATCGCCCAGATCGAAGAAGTACAGGAAGACAGAAGACGTGGTCGCGGTCGCCGCGGTGGCGGTGCAGGCGGTCGTGGTGGCGGTGCTGGTGGTCGTGGTGGCGGTGCTGGTGGTCGT
>DUIM01000095.1:0-1532 GCA_013330355.1 Methanosarcinales archaeon | reverse complement strand
GGTGCTGGTGGTCGTAGTGGCCCAGGTAGCGCAAATCGCGGTGCAAGTGGTCCTGTCGCAAAAGGCAGTGGAAATCGTAGTACTGGCGGTACTGCCGCAAAAAGTACGAAAACACCCGGTGGAAAATAGTATTAATAGGAGTAGGATATCATGGCAGAAGGAAAATGGGGTGTAGCCCATATACAGGCATCATTCAATAATACCATAATCACAATAACCGACCTGACTGGAGCAGAGACAATTGCTAAGATCAGTGGAGGAATGGTCGTCAAGGCGGCCCGAGATGAGAGTTCTCCATATACTGCAATGCAGATGGCTAACCAGCTATCTGATAAGCTTAAGGATAGGGGTATTGTAGGTATCCATGTCAAGGTCCGTGCACCTGGCGGTAACAAGCAGAGGAGTCCGGGTCCGGGTGCCCAGGCAGCCATACGGGCATTTGCCAGGGCGGGCATCAGGATCGGCAGGATCGAGGATGTTACACCCATACCACATGACGGCACACAATCCAAAGGCGGACGCCGTGGGCGAAGAGTCTGAGTGAGGTACATAATGGATATAGATATCATTGAATTATCAGACACAAAAGCGAAGTTCGTGCTTAATGATATTGAACCTGCTATTGCTAATGGACTGCGCAGGGTCATGCTGGCCGAGGTCCCTACAATGGCGGTAGATTATGTTAACATCTATGATAACACATCTGTCCTGTTCGATGAGCAGATCGCACTGAGAATAGGACTGATACCGCTCATAACTGATCTGGAATCATATGTGCTTCCGGAGGATTGTAACTGTGATGGCGAAGGGTGTACCATATGCCAGCTTTCACTTAATTTGAGTGCTGAAGGCCCGAAAATGATATATTCGGGTGATCTGTTATCAAGTGACCCAAAGGTTACTGTGGCTGATGAGAAAATACCGATCATAGAATTGAAAGAACGGCAAACACTTGTACTGGAAGCCGTTGCAAAGCTTGGTATTGGACGCAAGCATGCGAAATGGCAGGCTGGTGTTGGATGTGGCTATAAGAACATGCCTGCTATCACTGTTAAGGAAGAATGTGATTCATGCGGAAGGTGCGTGGATGAATGCCCGAGGAATATCCTGGTGATAAATGATGATAAGCTGGAGGTCACTGATCCCCTTAAATGCAATTTGTGCAAACTCTGTATGGGGGTTTGTGATATAAATGCTATTGAGGTCAGGGAAGTGCCAAATTCATATTTGTTTACGATGGAATCTGATGGTTCATATCCGGCTAAAGAACTGCTGATACAGGGCGCTGACACCATTATCCAAAAGGCAGGACAACTGAAAAA
Source organism: Methanosarcinales archaeon (assembly GCA_013330355.1). GTDB lineage: Archaea > Halobacteriota > Methanosarcinia > Methanosarcinales > Methanocomedenaceae > Methanocomedens_A > Methanocomedens_A sp7939u. The sequence continues at coordinate 210 of DUIM01000095.1, read as the reverse complement.
AATACTCTCTGAGATGGAGTAATTCCTCAATGAAGATATAAACATAATGGAGGTGTTGCCACAGCCGAACCTTACAAGGTTCGATCGAAGTGTGCATTTCGCTATGTCCAAGCGCACAAAAACAAGATTTGAGGAGAAAATTTTACGTTAAATACCACTAAAAAATATACAACAAAAAAATAAACCATTATGCGGGGGTTGCCCAGCCAG
>DUIM01000106.1 GCA_013330355.1 Methanosarcinales archaeon | reverse complement strand
GCAGCAGCCTTTTTAGTTGTTGTTTTTTTCTTAGTTGCTGTCCTTTTTGGCTTTCTTTTCTTGCTGGTAGCAGTATTTTCAGAAGTGTTTTTTTCCTTGGTTGCCATTTCCTTCTCAGCGGCAGTAGTCCTGGTTATCGTTTTCTTTTTAGCAGGTACGGTTTTTACAATATCGCCCAGTCTAATGGCTGTTGTCATTCTCTTTGCCGGGATGTCATAACTAACAACCTCTGGTGCCCCGGGCCCCATGCCGGTTCCTGATCCGGTTGTAGTGGCTTCATCTACGGATTTATCCGGGGCCGTTTCATCTGCCTTTATCCTATCAGGAGTAGCTTTTGTTTCCCTTGATACAACAGGCTCGGGCACCACATCCGGCAGACCACCTGTTTTGTATTCCTCTTCCATCTCATCCCTGGTAATTATCACACCATTGGCAGCCCGCATAGCCCCGTCCACCCTGGCTTCCTCGTGGATAATGATCTTACCGCCATTGATCTCACCCAGGATATGCGTGTTTTTATTGATACGCACATCACCCCTTGTCACAAGGTTTCCGTGTATGGTATTACCTTCACCGATGACTATTTCATTAGTAGTCTTGATACTGCCGAACAGTGTATTATTACTCCCCATCACCATAGAGGAAGCCCTGATATTCCCCATCATCCGGCAGCCACTGCCAATAACAGCTTTATCAGGAACCTTAATTGATTCAAGGTCGATCTTCGAACCGCTGGGAATGATTAGTAGTTTATCCACATCTAAGTCATCACTTTCATCGGAAAACAGATTTTCCAGGGCATTATCAACTTCTTCGTCTTTTCCCATCCTCAGTAGTTCTGTCAGGTACAGGAAGATGTAGATGACCACCGGGATGGGATTCCTGATAACTATCCAGCCCCTGGCTTCATATCCTTGGTTTATTTTCACATTCTTTCCAATATCAAGGTCTTTGCCTACGACCAGTCTTCCGTCTATGTTAACAAATTCACCGATATATGCATCATTCCTGGTCTTGACATCACCATTCACCTGGGACCACATATCGATCCTTACTTCTTCGGTCCCGATGACATTCCCATTGATCCTGACCCTTTCCCCGGCAATGACCGAATCGGCAATGATGCCAAAACCCATAGTAGTATGATTGCCTATAATGGCTCCTCCGGTAGTAACAATGGAATGCTCTTCCATTGTAGTATTATCGGGTATGGTAAACGTTTTCAACAAATCTTCCATTTACATTTAACTCCGGAATGATTTATTTGTCTAACATCAAGAGAACATAAAGCGTTTTTGTTTCTTTCCTGTTATTTACCACACTGTGTGGAGTGGAATGCACCCCAAATAACGGACAATATCAACAAGGTCCAATTCTTAGATTCCTGACATTTGTGCAGCCTTTAATAACTTGATGTCCAATTTTATTGATACAGAAGTTAGATTAACGACATAGTCACGGTAATCCCCTGACAAGCGATAAATTATATAATTGCACTAACAATACAGACCTTTTAATTATCATTAAAAATATAGGAGAAATACTATGGATAAATCAAGGATCAGGACAAGGACCAAACGATATATCAAGCAGTTAATTCATAATTTTCGATTTACATACGAGGACATAAGCAAGAGTAGTGGCATCGAAGTTAACAGATTGAAGGCTATCAATAAGAAGGAAGAACCGACTTTTGAAGAGTATATGACCTTAAAGAAACTAGCCATCAAATTATCAAGTGAACGGGGCGAGGATTCGGCAGATTAAATTTTATCTGCCTTATTTTCCAAGGTAAAAGGCCATCTGGACAAGGCCCACCAAAAATCCCAGGAAACCGCCAATAATGGTGATGTATCCCAGTTCTTTTGAGGATACCCTGAGTACTATATCTTCCAGTTGGTCAAGGTCATAGGATTCTATATTCTTTACTATAATGTCCTTGAAGTCCACGTTCTTTTCGATCTCATGAATGAACTCACTGATCAGTTCGTCCTTATTGGCATTGACTGACTTCTTGACCCTGGAATGCAGGTAAGCATTGATCGTAGTATTGATCCTGCCAAGTATCTCACTTTTTCCGTTGTACTCGGATGATTCAAAAAACCCGTCCACCATTTTGTCAATCTCTGGCCCCAGGTCAAGTGCTTTCAGCACCTTGGTAAGGTCTTTCATTGAGATCAGTTCATCCTCTACCGTGGCTGCAATGCTTTGGGAAATATCGTTCCTGCGCTTTGGGAGCAGACCCTGTATCTTTAAGGGTCCGATGCCTGTGGGCTTGTGGGGCCGAAAGAGCATTTTTACTGCGATATAGTTGGTTGAGTATCCTATCAGGCATCCGATGACAGGGAAAAGGTAGGGAGTGTACTCCATGTTAGTAGATATATGCCGGAATATAATTTAATGTTGGCGCAAGTTTTCCAGGGATTTTTTTGTGTCCTGAATTGATGTTATCGTGAAGCCCGGGCAGAGGCTATGAACTCACGTACGAATTTTGCGCCCAGAAGTGCAGTATTTCCGCTATCGAACCCTGGAGCGATCTCCACCAGGTCAAAACCAATAGACCTGGGGGCCAGGCGCCTGATAAGTGAAAGCACCTGCCTGTCAGTTAATCCGAAGGGTTCGGGCGTACCCAGTGCAGGAGCATATACCGGATCCAGTACATCCATGTCCAGCGACAGGTACAGGTGACTGGTATCAAGGTCAAGGTGCCTGGAAAGTTCTGCAAGAACATGTGGGATGCCTTTATCCTCAACAAAATCTGCCGGGTAGTAGGTAATACCCCTAGACCTGGCTAGTGAGTATTCATCCCTGGTGCCGCTTCGTATGCCTATGGATGTATAATTGTCTGTAATGTCTTCGATGATACGGCGGCTCACACAGGCATGGCTGTTGACCTGTCCCTCATATTCCTGCCGCAGGTCAAAATGGGCATCCAGTACCACCACACCCAGGTCATTGAAATGGTTCATTGATCCCCTGACACACGGCACTGTAAGGGAATGTTCACCACCCAGCATTATGGGAATCTTACCATCACGAAGGATGGTGGTTACCATTTCACCAACCGCAGCCTGGGCATGTTCCACCGTGTAGTTACCAGGTATGTCTACATCTTCTGCACCATGGAAGGGTATGTCCGCATCTCCCGCATCATGAAAGGGGATGTCAGCAAGGTCGATATCGAAGTAAGGGTTGTAGGTTTCGAAGTTATACGAAGCTTCGCGTATGGCATCAGGGGCAAGCCGGCTGCCTTTCCTGAAAGAGGATGTACCGTCGAAAGGTGCACCGAAAATCACGAAGTCAGCATCAGAATAATTAGAATCGGCATCCGCAAAAAAAAGTTCCCCACCCATGCGAACATTCCTAAAAAAAATAAAAATAATATGCAGGCTCAGACTCGTATATCGATTTTCATCTTCCCCATGGCAACCAGGTACTGGATATCCTTTCCAACCTTGATCTTACTCTTGTACTCATCCGGTATGGTAAGTTCTATAGTGGAATAATCGCCCATGTCCATTAACTGTGCCACGTCACCGGATATTGAGATAACCTGCCCGTTTTTCCTTTCCACAAGGGGGACGTAGATCTTCTGGGTAACAGGTGAAATGATGGAACGCCTCTGGTTGTCAAATATGCCGACAGCGTCTACCCTGGCTTTTGCACTTCCGTGTTTTCCTGGTTTTGAATGTGAGAGTGATTTGATCACGCAGGGTTCATCATCAATTATAACATATCTTCCTTCTTTTAATGTACGGACTTCAGTCTGTTCTTTCATGGGATAAGTTCCTCCGGTAAATAGAAATTGCTAATATCACGAACTTAATATCGTTGGGGCTTAAATATATATCGTAAATAATACCACTGGATGCCTCGGAATGACCCGGAGAAGGAAAGTTACGTGTATATCTCCATCTCCTATAATTGATCATACGGATTTCGTGTGACAGCCAGCGTGGTTACATCGTCATAAACTTTAACAATAAACC
>DUIM01000002.1:3636-5349 GCA_013330355.1 Methanosarcinales archaeon | reverse complement strand
TCTGTTTCATCAAATTCCAATAAACGGTTTACCTGCTTTTTTTCTGTTTTTTCCTTGCCAAACCCACCAAACACCTCAATATCATGCTCGATCTCGTCCCTGATCAATTGTTGTGCCTCATCGTATATCTTGCCCACTTTCTTTGTAGTTGGTTTAGTATCCATCAGGAATGCAATCTCATCCGGATTGAGTTTCAGTTCAGCAGCCAGTCCTACCGAATGAACCTTGCTTTTCATTAAATGTTTAAAGAACCATATCAGGTCAGTCCGGGCATAGGCACCTGATACATGACATACCCCCCCTATCTTTTTGGAAAGTGAATCCCTTATATTACGCTTTGCCCTGGTCTGCCCCAGTTTTTTCCAGAACTGGGGGGCCTGGTATTTGTTATAACCCGAATGGCTGTGGGTCCGAACAGCCGATACACCCCCGGTCATTAACAGGCTGGCATAACGCCATAAACTGTATTTCTGCCTGCGGTGCACCCTGCCCAGGAACTGATCGGCCCTGGCAAGCTGGAAATAACCGGCAGCCATATCATGCGCATCCCTGTATCCGATGGGAAGGTTCTCGTCGATCCAGTTGATCAGATTATCAGGGCTTTCATCCACCTGCCAGGCAGCCTGCTGGGCAGATTTCATATCTCCAGCTTTGAATACATGATCCATTAACTTGAACACTGTTTCCTTTGCATCCCTGGGTGCAGTGATAATATCATCTACTTCCAGTTCGTGCTTACCTATGGACATGGCCTGCAGGTCATTGATAGCACTACGCAGGTCGCCGTTTGCATTGTCAGCAATAGTATCTATGACCCCGACACCCACCATTATGCCTTCCTTTTTACATATTGCTTTTAATGCAGACACAATGGCAGTGCTGTTTATTGTCCTAAACTGGACTGGTTTGCAGGCCAGTCGCAGTGCCGGATCCATTTGATAAAATTCATTTGCGATGAGTATAACTGGCTGGGATGTGTCTTTCACCACATTGATAATAGCCCTGGCACCGCCACGGTCATAGTTGCCGTGCAGATTGTCTGCCTCGTCCAGTATGATGAGCCGCCGTCCTGATGTGCCGTCAAAGGTCCCCATCCGGCTGGCAGAACCTGCAACCTTCTGGATAATGCCTGCGGTCCTCTGGTCGCTGGCGTTTAGTTCTATTACGTCCCACCCCATCTGGTAAGCCAGGGCATAAGCGGCTGAGGTCTTTCCAACTCCGGGCTTGCCGTAGAATATCAGTGCCTTGTCCTTTTGAACTCCCGTTTCCCATTTGTCGGCCCAACTGACCAGGTCGTTGATAATGGTACGGTGGCCTGCTACTTCGGCAAGGTTTTTTGGGCGGTACTTTTCTGCCCATTCCATGGGCTCTTCCATCATCAATACTATGTACTCAGAATTAGTGATAAATTATTCCTTTTGCTTTGTGGGGATATGGTGGATCAGAGCTTAACTTGTCAGGACTGTTTGGTGTAAGCAGATGTCTGCTGGTCGGTGCACAGGGCGGGTAGCTGGTGAAGTGCTGAAGGGGTGTTGTTATGGTATATGAAGAACTCACTGTATTAGTCGCAAAGAAATGCAGATAAACAGAAATATTCTATATTCTTAAGTGTGCTCTGTGGCAGTATGGAATAAAAAATGGAAATTAATTTGATATGTAGTTTTATGATACAACGTTTGATGTTGATATAAATTTAAGCAATCTGAAAAAAAC
>DUIM01000002.1:0-3286 GCA_013330355.1 Methanosarcinales archaeon | reverse complement strand
ATGCTAATTTGACGGTTTCAATTACGAAACAATCAAATTATGCATAATCTATTTATGCACAAGAAACAGCCACATAATGTTAAAGATTCGGGGTTACGCGAAATGGATAGTAACACAGCAGTCCGAAATTTGGGCATAGGCCTGGCCGTCATAGGTATCATAATGCTGGTAGGACACGCTTTTTATAATATTTTAACCATAGAGTGCAATCTGGTACTGAAACTATCCCTTGCAGCCATTATATTGGGTATAATAATAGCGTTATTGTCTTTGATAAAGGAAAGAATAGGGACAAAGGATACTGAAATTGAAAGAAAATACTAAAGGTAAGAACATGATAATCGTGAACACAGATACCATAGCAGGAAAAGAAATCACACAGACCCTCGGCATGGCCCGTGGCAGTACCATCCAGGCCAAGCATATCGGCAAGGACATTCTGGCAGGTCTGCGCACCATCGTCGGCGGTGAACTGACAGAATACTCAAAGATGCTTGAAGAGGCCAGGGAGAAAGCCATTAACCGCATGGTACAGGATGCCGAAACGATGGGGGCTGACGCTGTGATAAATGTCAGGTTCATGACATCAATGGTAATGGCAGGGGCAGCCGAGATACTGGCATACGGTACGGCTGTCAAGTTGAGGGATAATGAATAATTTTGTACAAATCTTTACGATAGTATTAATAACTTATAGAATTAAATGATTGTAAACAATCAGACTATTAAGGTGATGATAATTATGGAACCAAAAAAAGCTTTTTCAATTATTTTTGTAACAACATTATTAGCAATATCAATATTTGTTGCAGGCTGCACTGAACCTGAACCGTATATTGAAGATACAGCGACACCCACTGCGACTGCCACAGCAACACCCACCACAACAGCCACCACAACCCCTGAGCCAACTGAAGTAACACCCACATCTACTGCAGAACCCCAGGAATATATGATCAGGATCGATAATTACATGTTCATACCTGTTGCGGATAAAGAAATAAACGTGGGTGATACAATTAAATGGTGGAACTTAGAAAATAAAACGCGAACAAGATATCTGGTTAATGAGAATGGCATATGGGACGAAGAACAATATCTTCGTTATAAGCAGTTTGTGAAATACACTTTCAACGAATCTGGCATATATTCATTCTACTTGCAAGGACGAAAGGATATAACGATGATGAATATCACTGTGGTATAATAAATAATGAACAGCAAGGTCATCAGTGAAGGGGGCGTCCAAATTGAGGTCCCCCTCCCCGATGATCCATCATGTATTCCATCTTCTTCTGCAGGTGTGTTCTATAACCCTGAAATGGAATTAAACCGTGATATTACTATTTCTGCTGTTGCAGTTTTTATAAAAGATCATGGCCTTGACACTAAAGCGGTTTCCTACGCCGACGTTATGTCAGCCTCAGGCATCAGGGGCATACGCATGGCAGCTGAGGTTGGACCCAGGTGCTGCCTGAATGACTGGAAACAGGATGCTTATGAACTGATCCTGAAAAACATCAATCGAAACGGTCTGGAAGATATCTGTACCTCCTCCTGGCAAAATGCTAATACTCTCATGCATCAACAATATTTTGATATTGTTGACCTTGACCCCTTTGGCTCACCTGCCCCGTTCCTGGATGCTGCGGCCAGCTCAACTCGCAAGCTGCTGTGCATTACTGCCACTGATACCGCCCCCCTGTGCGGTGCCCACCTGAAATCGGGAATACGCAAGTATGCGGCAGTGCCGTTGAACACCGAATACCACAAAGAAATGGGGGCACGCATCCTGCTGGGTGCGGCGGTACGGGCCCTGGGACGCCGGGATAAAGGGGTAAAAGTGCTGTTGACCCATGCAACACGGCACTATGTCAGGGTATATCTTGAGATCATAAAGGGTGTACCCTCTGCCGATGATGCCCTGGAAAAAATGGGTTTTATTACCCACTGCCCAAATTGCGGATACAGGTCATGGAAATATGGGCTGGCTGCACATTTGGGATCGATCTGTCCCCAATGCAAAGGTAAGCTCCAACCTGCCGGACCACTCTGGCTGGGCAGTATCCAGGATCGGGATTTCTGTGAGGCAATGCTTGTCGAACTGGAGACCAGGAAACCAGGCAAGTGGGAGCAGGCAGTAAAGATCATTGAATTTTGCAGTGGTGAAATAGATGTTGTGACCTATTACGACCAGCATTGGTTGTGCAAAAAAAATAAAATCTCGCCCGGACCTATCGATGAACTGATAGAGGCACTGTTATTGGCAGGATTTTACGCTTCACGCACCCATTTTACAGGAACAGGGTTCAAGACAGATGCAAAGCTTGAGCAGATCAATATATTATTACACAATCTTGATAACCAAAGGTAGATCAATCGATAGGTTCATGGGTGTACACATATTATGCAGAACATTAGAAAACAAAATTTATCTATTACAATTCCTATAGAAGTCTGCGAACTATGACCAATCCGGTAAAAATACTGAAAAAAACCACGTTCGGGCCCAAACCAAAAATATCAGAAAGCCCTTATGTCAGGCTTTTGGACCTGAAGTCCAAGCCTTATTTTATTGTAGCCTCGGTTGAAGTGGGCAACACTACAACTAAATGCATACTAACAGCAACTAACCTGGAGGATGGCAAGACCAGCCTCGTCAACAAGACTGTAAACATGACAAGGGACGTCAGGAGCCCCAGGCCAAATGAAGAGATTTTCGGTAAAACACTTACAGGCATTTCACTTACCAAAGAATCTGTAGCCGAACTGGTACGTGATACCCTGAAAGAATCGTTGTGTACCGCCAACCTTGATATTAAAGAGGATCTGCACTTCGTGGTACGCTCCACCGGAGTAGTTGCCGGTTTTGATTCGCCTGAAGAAGTAGGCCATTTTGTCAAAGCCCTGGCCAACGGATGTATGATGGCCGGCGTACCGCCCAAACACATGATCCCCGCCATGTCCATAGATAACGTGCCACTGCGCTTCAGGAAGTTCAGTTTGATAGAAAAGATCGTATTCACAGGTGCAGTGGGCGGCGTACTTCCCCCGGTGGGTGCCTCGGGGCTTGAGGTGGTCGCCAATGAGATGGAAGGTGAACTGGCCACTGCCGGTATTAAGGAAGGCGCAAAATGGGCTGGCATTGATTTCAGGAATCCCTGTCTCTCCATCGACTTCGGCACAACTCTGGATGGTCGCATCACCAATGACGATACCCCATATGCCATGGTTACCGGGAATTTTGCAGGGTATGCCGGTGCCATTCCGGATGCCATTATCCAGG
>DUIM01000050.1 GCA_013330355.1 Methanosarcinales archaeon | reverse complement strand
GGTACGGATCAGCCTCGGTATCATCGGTGCCGTTCCAGATCTTGATATCGAAGTGATCGACATCCACACCAGGCTCGCCGTTGTCCTTTGCCTTCACCCGGAAGGTGTACAAGCCATCGCCGTTGATCGTGCCTGTACCCTGGAACTGTGCGCTCACACTGCTGAGCGTCAGCCAGTCGATGCTCGTGCTCTTGAGGTGGATGCCGGCATCGATGTACTGGAAGTTCAGCTTACCTGTAGATACGTCGTTCTTGTACCTGGCTTTTAACCCGAAATTGGCTTTTCCATCTGGTGACAAAGTGCTCTCACCGTAAGGGTAGAATCAGCCGCCGCCTGCCGCCTGTCCGGGGTGCCCGTCCTGCTCTGCTCCCGCCAGCCCTGTGGTGCGGGGGCTTAGCAGGCGCTTTTCGATTGATCTGGCGGTATATGGGTGTGAAGCGGGGATGCTTGGGTTGGGTGTTTGGATGGGAGGGGTATAGCTATGGCAATTAAAATATATTTTTTATAAAATAGCAAATATTGTTTAGTTAACTTGAATTTCCGGATGGGATTTACAGGCGTGCCGAGTAAATTTCATACTCGCCAGTTGGTGAAAATCCAACCTGGGGAAAGGCTAGCCACCACCTCAGAATTAAAACCCCACACCCAGACTGGTAACAGAATGATGTGAGGCCGTGGCCTGTATGTAATTAAATACACAATGTATTTTCGAATTTAATGCCTCATAACCACTTCGTCCTCATTCACCTGTCACCTGGACTACCAGTTTCCTTGAACGTGATCTGTTATCCAGATCAATGAATATGATCTGCTGCCATGTTCCCAGTGTCATCTTCCCGTCCACGAAAGGTACGGTGAGGCTTGGACTCATCAGTGATGCCCTTACATGCGAGTGGCCGTTGCCGTCCCCCCATTTGAGGTTATGTGCATATTCCAGCCCCTGGGGTGCGATCCTCTCAAGTGCATCCTGCAGGTCACTTACCAGGCCGGGTTCATATTCAATGGTGGTCAGCGCACCGGTGGCACCCGGAACGAATATCAATACTGAACCATCGTTCAGCCCTGAATTGCCGATCTCCTGCTGCACCTGCCGGGTGATGTCGATGATATCTGAATGGCCCTTGGTATCGAATGTTATATATCCTGTAATGATTTTCATGACAATCACTTTGAAATATATAGATTGTACGCCTATATAAATATCACAAATATTTCACACCATGTTAAATTTGGAGGTACCTGACTATTAACACACCGACTATTGACACACTGACCATTAACACAATGATCATTGACGGATACGTAGACGAGCCCGCATGTTTAGGCGTCCCCCCTTACATTTCACCCTACCCCAGGTACATTGCCGGCGCCATGATCGACCGCGGCATCCCCCAGGCACATATCCATTACATAACCATTGACCAGATACGCAAAGGCCAGGGCCATGACCTGCTTAAAGCTGCCGGGTTAATAATTATTATCGCAGGCATGACCGTGCCCGGAAAGTACCTACGGGGAACCCCCATCAACCTATCAGAGATCAGCGATATAACCAGGGCGGCAGCCGGCACTCCTGTCATACTTGGCGGCCCGATCAGGCTGGGATACGCAATCCAGGGCGGCATGCGGGCATCAGGGGTAGACCTTGCCGGGCTGACCCTGGCACAGTCAGATATCGAGGCTTTTGTCTATGATATGCTCGCTCCGGCTGGAGGATTGAAGGACCCGTACTCAGTGGACCACAGGGAGCGTACCACACAGGAGATCGCCAGGTGGGGGGTCAAAGGTGCGTTCATGATCAAGCAGCATCCGGACTACCCCCATGTTATGTGTGAACTTGAGACCTACAGGGGATGTGCCCGGCCGGAACACTGCTCCTTTTGTACCGAACCCTTCTATGGTGAATCTGATTTCAGGGAGGTCAGGGATGTAGTATCCGAAGTTGGGGCACTGTACCATTACGGAGCCAGGTATTTCAGGATAGGCAGACAGCCGGACCTGTTCTCCTATCATGCCAGGGACCGGGGCGGGGAACTGCCGGTACCAGACCCGGGTGCAATCGAGCGGCTGTACAGGGGCATCCGTAGTGCTGCGCCCGGTCTGAAAGTCCTGCATATGGACAATGCAAATCCCGGCACCATTGCCGCCTATCCTGTGGAATCTGAACAGATCGCCCGGATTATTGTGAAATACCACACATCCGGGGATGTGGCGGCTATGGGTATGGAATCTGCCGATCCTGCTGTGGTCAGGGCCAACTGCCTGAAAGCCATGCCCGGAGATGTGCTGGAGGCGATCAGGCTTGTCAACCGGGTAGGAGATAGGCGTGGTGATAACGGCCTGCCCGAACTGCTGCCGGGCCTGAATATCATCCACGGATTAAAGGGTGAGACCAGTGAGACGTTTGACCATAACTTCCGGTTCCTCAAGATGCTGCAGGATAGCGATCTTATGGTCAGGAGGATCAATATCAGGCAGGTCATGACATTTCCCGGCACTTCCATGTGGCAGGATGAAGGGACAGGTAAATATCATGACCTGTTTGTGAGATTCAAGGATAAAGTACGCAAGGATATCGACATGCCCAATTTGAAGCGGTTGGTACCTGTGGGAACAGTGCTTAAGGGAGTGATGTGCGAGGTGCATGACGGCATAACCTTTGGCAGGCAGATGGCATCATATCCCTTGCTGGTGGGTATACCTGACAGGCTACCCCTTGGCCAATTCATGGATGTTACGGTTACCGGGCACGGTCACCGGTCAATAACTGCAATACCGTATCCACTTGACATTAACAATGCCGGAGCCAAGCTCATAAACCAGCTTCCGGGTGTGGGGAAAAAACGTACCAATAGCATTATCAGGGGAAGACCTTACAGGGATGGGGATGATTTTGCCGGGAAGCTGGGAGATGTAAAAGGAATTCTGCCGTTTATCAAAATAGAATGATGATGATTACTGCTTTATTGCATCCACAAGTTCGCTGATCTTGGATTTTATATCGCTGACCTGTTCCACTACAGTACCGGTCACGATCATGTCCGCACCTGCTTTGACAAGCATACCTGCAATCTCCCCGGTACGGATGCCTCCTCCTACAATTACTTTTGTCTCTTCACCTACGGATTGCTTCACAGCACCTACCATGGCTGTCGAAACCGGACGCTCGGCACCTGAACCTGCCTCAAGGTAGATATAGTGCATGCCCATATATTTGCCTGCCAGTGCATATGCCACAGCCAGTGCGGGCTTTTTTCTGGGTATCAGCCGTGCATCCCCGACCCAGCCTACTGTACCGCCGGGCTCTATTATTATGTATGCCATTGAGATGGCTTCTACACCGAATTTTTTCACAAGGGGTGCTCCCATTGCCTGGTTGGCTGTGATATAATTTACATCCCTGGAGTTAAGTAAGCTCATAAAAAAGATGGCATCTGCATGCACACTGACCCCGCCTGCACTGGCAGGGAATAGTATGGTGGGCAGGTCTGTGTGTTCCTTGATAGCTTTCAGGGTCTGATCCAGGACTGTACCGCCTGCACCTGTGGAACCTCCTACCATGATGGCATCAGTGCCTCCTTTTGCGGCCAGTTCTGCCATGCTGCCTGCTATGACAGGGGATTGGCTGTCAGGGTCTATCAGGGTCAGGTGTACTGCACCCTGGGTCTTCACGATATTATTGAGCTGTGCTTCGACGCTCATATTAACTGGGATCAAATGCTTCTGCTTTCTTTGGATTTCATTCGCAACTGTTTGGAATTGCATTTCCTGCACCTGGTGGCTTTGACAGGGTTGCGGGCATTGCAGGTCATGCATATCTTCATGTGTAGTATATGTTTTTCAGCTTCCGGGAATCGTGACATTAATGTTTTCTCCTTGAATTAATAATTTTTAAGTCTATTTTGATTAATGAAATGTCTTACAATTTAATTGGTTTGAATATATTAATCTAATAGGGGTATAGAAAGGTGATAATTGCTTTTAATGGTTTCGATGCGATACTTTGAAATAAAGAAAAGTGTATCTATACCACCCATACCATACAATCCATATGCGGGGATAGCCAAGCCAGGCCAAAGGCGCAGGACTTAAGATCCTGTTACGAAGGTATTCGTGGGTTCGAATCCCACTCCCCGCACTACACTGGCATGTTATAGTTTAGTCCGAAAAAGTGTACGGTTCTTAAACTTTATGGACTGTGACGTATATTTTAGAATTTTGGATTGCCCTGAGAAAAAGAAAATAACAATGTCGGAAAACTTGATTAATATAATTTTATTTTAATAGTGTATACCCGGATTTTCGGTAGTGTCCTATA
>DUIM01000117.1 GCA_013330355.1 Methanosarcinales archaeon | reverse complement strand
TATTGTGATAGAACACGGATTGCACGGATGAGACGGATGCGCGTGGATACGAAAATAAATCCGTGTCATCTGTGGTCTATTTAAACTAAATTAGTTAATCATACAAAATAGTTAGTTTTTTGAAAAACAATACATATCGAGCCAGTCAAACTCTTTAACCGATGACTAATGAGTAACTTTTTAATTTATTCTGGATAAATGGATCGTGGCAAAAAAGAATCACCGCCGATTAAGGAGGGAGCGGGTAACCGCTCTCTCCTTAATCGGCGGTTTAAAAATGAAAAACGGGTAAAAAAAATCTGATTTTTTATGATTCAAAAATAAAATCTCAAATTGGAAATTCTAATCTCCAATCACCCGAAACTCAATACACACATTATACTGGTATGGAGCATACGACCTCACAATCCTTTTTCCCACACATTCCACCGTTCCCCCAACACGCGCTGCAGCTTCCTGTATCAGTTCCCACGAGGTCCCGTAAAAGTCATCCTCATGCGTGATATCATAAAAATGCACCACACACCCACTCTTTGCCACCAGTATGCCGCAATCCAAAAACTCCCTGGCAGACTGGGGCAGGTTCATAATAACATGGTCTGCCGAATGCTTCATATTCACTGCCGCATGTCTTGCATCATCTTCCACTGCCGTTACATTTTCCAGCCGGTTTAGGCGAATATTCTCACGCAATAGCTTGACAGCCCCGGGGTTCTTATCCACTGCCATCACACTGGCCCCTGGTACGCTCTTTCCTATAAGGATGCTAAACGGGCCCACACCTGCGAACAGGTCCACCACATACTGCCCCGGCTTCACCATGTCAGCCACCCTTTTACGCTCCGTTCCAAGCCTGGCTGAGAAATAGGCACAGGCAAGGTCCACATTATAGCGGCAGCCGTGTTCCTTATGCACAGTATGGGTCCTGTGTTCGCCCGTCAGTACCACCCACTGCCGGGTCCTGAACTCACCTTCAACCGGGCTCAGTGCCCCCAGCACCACATTAATGCTTTTCCGGTACTCCATTAAAGCCTTTGCAATACGTGTTGCATCAGTGTCATCAGCATCAATTATGGCAATATCGCCGATCACGTCAAAGCCAGGTGTGAATCCCAATATATCTTCAAGTGACGGCTTTTTACGTTTGGATTCAAATTCTGCTTCAATGACGGTAATATTTTCACCGGCACCGGACAGTACTGCCAGTTCGTCCGGCCCAAGCTTTCCAGTCACAGGTATGAGGATGTGTTCATCATCCCGGCGTATCTGCGCTTCTGGATGGATTTGCCCTGTCTGGAGCAGCAACCTTCGAATATCCTCTGCCATTTTGCCGGGTACCCTGAGTGCCCACAGTTTCATGGAATACCAAATGTTATTGCATGATAAAAAGATTTAGATAAATAGTTAAGTAAACCCGGATAATTAAGTTTGGATGACAGACTTGCTGACCCTGGATATTTCTACACAAGTGGATTGCCTTTGCGACTTTACATATAATTTTCATTGGCAGCATAATGGTTCGGAGCTTGACCCAGGCAAACCCGTAAAAGGGCAGGCAGGTACACATTTTACTTACAGGGATCTGGTCGAACATTTAATGTCGGGAAAAGATGTCCGAATAAAGGGGGATGCTGGCAGCAGGCTGGGTTCCAGCCTGGGTGTTGACCTGAAATATTTCGGGGGCAGCGGGCTGGCTCTGGACTCCGGCAGCATATTTGTGGACGGGGATGTGGGCACACGTATGGGTATCAGCATGGTTTCAGGCAGGATATATGTGTCAGGCAGCGTGGCGCAGCCAATGGGTAACGTGGTCGAGGTGGTGCCTGACCGGGAGGGCTACAGGTGTTTCAGGTCCATAACTGACATCCTGCATAACGGGCTGGGTGAAGATGAGTTCACTGACACAGGCAATTCATTCCGGATGGGGGAGGGGGACGTGCCGTGTCTGGTGCTGGCAGATGGAGTGCTCAGGGACACGGTAGGTGCGCGGTGTGAACGGGATGCCAGGGTCATAGTGGAAGGCGACGTGAGCCTGAGCACTGGTATACTGATGCATAAGGGCACTATTATAATAGAAGGAGATGCGGGCATGAACACTGGCACGTTGCTATCAGGCGGCACTGTGGTGGTTCAGGGTAGTGCGGGCGAGTTTGCGGCTGCTGATATGCGGGCTGGCACCCTAATCATAACAGGGAAGAGTTCGGGGTACATGTGTGCCAATATGCGGGGCGGGGCCGTGTTCGTGAAACGGGATGTTAAGGTGATACCTCCTGCCAGGCAGTTTCAGCCGTTGGATGGTGATCTGAAGCTGCTGGTGGATGTGCTGGATACCAACCGGATGGATGCAATGAGCTACAGGAAATATTCGATATGCTGATCAATAAGTATGACCCTTAATTTACTTATGATCTGGATTTCTCTTGATATTGATGCCGGTTTGTATGTTCAAATGTTGAATGATAAAATGTATAAACCGTGAATGTTTTAAATGGCATCAAAGGATTAGCGGGTCAATGGACAAATTTAAAAAGCAGGTCTTTAAAAAAGAAAATAGGGGAAGCAGAAATATCAAACCAATTATGGATAGTTAGATAAATCTTGCCTCGTCCTGTAATGCTGAATTACTGGTTCATTCGGATGGGATCATATATGTGAAGTACATTGCCCAGTTCCTGTCCTCGGCGAACTCGGTGCCGTTGCCCCATGCGGATTCTTCAAATATGATTATTTCGCCCAATTCTTCTACTTCCAATTCTACTGCTGCATGAGCAGCAATAACTAATATATCTGAATCTGGTATATCGTCAAGTGATATCTCGTAAGTGTATTCAGTGATACATGATTCGTGTTCTGTAGAGTAATCAAATTTGCCTGGTTTTGGATTTCCTTTCTTAGTCTGAGGGATTTCCTCTGCTGGTGTTTCAACATCTCCTTGTGCTGCGATATGCAGATGCGTTTCATTAAACAACCAATCTCCGGTAGTTGTAAATTTAACAAAGATATTCTCACTGTTATTCCAGACAGTAACATTACCAACGTCAAGACCTTCATCACCACCACCACCAGCGATCAAATCAACTGTTTGTTCGCCCGGTTCTCCAGCCAATGCAGCACCTATTGTACCGATAATTACTATCGTAAGCGCTGATAGTAATACCATTTTATTCATTTTTGTATTCATTTTTACATTCTCCTTTTTTTTAGATTGATTGGGTAAAATTTGAACTACAGCTTATGTAGGAAGCAATAATCTTTCCTACACGATTTTTCCCTGTTACCTTAACATTAGTTTAATAGCATATAAGTGTATCATCATTATAATGATAATGATGAGCATATGTTTATTATTATAAATTTTTCGATCACTCAGGATGGATTGATAAAACCAAAATAACATCAATTGAAGGAAAGTAGCTAAAGTAACATCTCACTCAAAGGGTTTGGAGCAATCGAATATTATTGTAACAACCCCTGCCCCCGATTATAGAAAAGCCAAACCACATGCAGCTTTACTTAAAGTATATAAAGGTTCGAATACCCTTAGCACTGTAGTGATAATAATGGCCGAAATTTATGATCCTAAAAAAACTATTAAAATTGAGAATGTTGTTGCCTCGACTGCTATCGGTACCACTCTCGACCTTCCCAAGATTACACTGCAATTGGATGGTGCGGATTACAATAAAGAACGTTTCCCTGGTGTAGTTTACAGAACAAAAGAACCAAAAACAGCAGCCCTTATATTCGGAAGTGGAAAAATTGTATGCACTGGTGCCAAAAGTATAGATGACGTGCACAACGGCCTGAAAAAGGTTTTTTCCGAACTGAAGAGCATGGGTGTGGATGTTATGGATAATCCTGAGATCATAGTCCAGAATATTGTGGCATCGGCAGACCTGGGTGCTGTGCTGAACCTGAATGCCATAGCCATCGGATTGGGACTTGAGAATATAGAATATGAGCCCGAACAGTTCCCCGGACTGGTCTACAGGATTGCGGAACCAAAAGTGGTAATGCTGCTGTTCGGCTCTGGTAAGCTTGTTGTCACAGGCGGTAAAAAACCAGTCGACGCAGATGCAGCTGTTGATAAAATAGTTGAAGAACTGGACGGCCTGGGACTGCTTTGAATACTGAAGCTTTTTTTCCCATTACTGATCATCATATGCACCTTGACCACAGGTGTCAGGGTGTAAAAGCCGCTAAAGCGTTCCAGCGTGCCGGTGGCACACATATTTTTTTAGTTTCAAAACCTTCCTGGACCATAGGTGTAACAGTACAGCATCCCGACGATTACCACAAAGTGTTCGATGAGACCGTACACATGGCAGGAGAAGTGAAAAAGGTTGGTGTAACTGCCTTTCCCGTACTGGGGGTACATCCTGCCGCTATTACAA
This sequence comes from Methanosarcinales archaeon, assembly GCA_013330355.1. Taxonomy (GTDB): domain Archaea; phylum Halobacteriota; class Methanosarcinia; order Methanosarcinales; family Methanocomedenaceae; genus Methanocomedens_A; species Methanocomedens_A sp7939u. The sequence continues at coordinate 9,931 of DUIM01000117.1, read as the reverse complement.
AGATGTATGGCAGGGTGGGACTTGGCAGGACTGTCGAACTCATGAAATCCGGTCTGGAACTGGCAGCAAAGTATGTAGAAGAGGGACAGGCAGTGGGTATGAAATCCGGGCGTCCCCATTATGAAGTGGAACCGGAATTGTGGGAGGCTTCGAATGAAATACTTCTGTATGCCATGGAACTGGCCAGGGGTGCGGGCTGTCCCCTGCAGTTGCATACTGAAAGTGCCACCACGGAAAATATCAGGGAGATCGCTGATATGGCAAGAAAATCCGGGCTTACACCAGGGAAGGTTATCAAGCACTTTTCACCCCCTATGGTGGACGAATTTGCCAGGTGCGGCTTATGGCCCGGGGTGCTTGCTGGTAAGGGCATGATAAAGGAATCACTTTCCCAGGGGGACAGGTTCATGATGGAAACCGACTATATTGACGACCCCCTGCGTCCGGGTGCGGTGCTTGGACCAAGGACAATACCCCGCAAGACCCTTGCGTTAGCTGGTGAATGGGGGGACGATGTATTCTGGAAGATACACAAGGATAACCCTGAACAAATATATGGTGTGGAAATAGATCGTACCACAATCTAGATATAGAAGTTCAAACATACAAAAATCGAATTCCGATACTTGGTTTATAATTATCAGTAGAATATTTCAATAAAATATTTCAGGAGAATATCAATGGCAGCACAGTTAGGCGGTCAGCCAATTACGATACTTAGACAGGGAACACAGAGGACTACGGGCAGCGAAGCCCAGAAGGGTAATATCATGGCGGCTAAGGTGGTCGCATCAGCTGTACGGACGACTTTGGGTCCAAAAGGCATGGACAAGATGATGGTTAATTCGGCAGGTCAGGTAACAATCACCAATGACGGAGCTACCATCCTGGATGAAATGGACATCAAACACCCGGCAGCCAAAATGGTGGTGGAAGTAGCCAAGACCCAGGACGACGAAGTGGGTGATGGTACCACATCAGCCGCCATATTGACTGGGGAACTGCTGTCAAAGGCGGAAGACCTGCTGGATATGAATGTGCACTGCACCACCATTACTGCAGGATACGCTTTGGCTGCAAATAAATCACATGAGATACTTGAAGGACTTGCTTCTGATATCTCAGGGGATGATGAAGATACTCTTATCAATATCGCTGGCACGGCCCTTACAGGTAAAGGTGCTGAATCTTCCAAGAATGTACTGGCACCACTGGTGGTCAGGGCAGTCAAATCCATTCTCAAGACTGGAGTGGATGGTAAGGATACCGTGGATATTAAGGATATCCGGATAGAGCGCAGGGTCGAGGGTGAAATGGATGACACCGAACTGGTGGAAGGCCTGATCATCGACAGGACACGAACTCACCAGAGCATGCCCAGGCGGGTTGAAGATGCAAGGATTGCCATCCTTGCCACACCCATTGAGGTAAGGTCGATGGAATTCAAGAGTGAAATTACCCTTACTGGTGTGACCGAGCGGCGGGCTTTTATTGATCGTGAAGAACAAATGATTAAGGAAGTTGTGGATAAGGTTATCAACAGCGGTGCAAACGCTGTGTTCTGCAAGAAAGGTGTGGATGAACTTGCACGCCATTATCTTGCTAAAGCTGGTATTTTTGTGATACACAGGGTGAGTTTCAAGCAACTGAAAAAACTGGCTGAGTGTACCAACGGCCGCATAATCACCAATCTTGATGAAATGACCTCCGATGACCTGGGTAATGCCGGTGTTGTGGAAGAGGTCATGGTAGGCAACGGCGAGATGATCTTTATCCGTGACTGCCCTGACAAGAAGGTCATATCCATAATCCTGAGAGGTGGTACTGAGCAGGTGGTAGACAACCTTGCCAGGGCCATGCACGATGCCCTCATGGTAGTGGGTGTTGTACTTGAGGATGGGCGTGTTGTTGCAGGTGGAGGTTCGCCTGAGATCGAACTGGCACTGCGCCTGAGGGAATATGCTGCTTCATTGAAGGGTAGGGAACAGCTGGCTGTGAATAAGTTTGCTGAGGCTATTGAGGTGATACCTACAACCCTGGCAGAGACCAGCGGCCTTGACCATATTGACAAACTTGTGGAACTTAAGAGCAGGCACGAGGCAGGCGAGAAGTATGCCGGGCTTAATGTGTTTGCTAATAAAATAGAGGATATGAAAGCTGGGGGGGTTGTCGAGCCCCTGAAAGTCAAACTGCAGGCAATTGATTCGGCATCAGAGGCTGCCAGCATGATACTGCGTATAGATGATATAATTGCAGCCACCAAGGAACAAAAAGGACCGAAACAGGCACCCGGTCTTAAGGATTACGAAGTGTAATCAACAACAGTGAGGGCGAAACAGTCCTATTATCTATATTTATTTTTTTATGATGGATCACATTTTCAGGACTGCATCAGCAATCCTCAGAGAAGGCCCTATATGCGACCACTGCATAGGCCGCCTGTTCGCCAAACTTTCCACAGGTCTGACCAACGACCAGAGGGGTGCTGCCGTGAAACTGGCACTTGCCATGGAGGCAGACCACACACTCAGGGAAAATTCTGACGATTCCCTATTGCAGGACCTGGCACCCAGCAGCGTCTATGCACGCAAGAGCATGGGGCATGACGTACCGCAGGGCAGGTGCTGGGTCTGCAACGGCCTTTTTGAGCAGCTAGACCATTGGGTCGACCAGGTATTTGATGCCCTTGCAGGATACGAGTTCGATACATTCCTCATCGGTACACGACCTTCCGGACTGCTGCTGGAGAACGAAGAAATACTCTGGGCAGAATCAGGGACCCAGTGGGCCGAACCCCTGAAAACCGAAATGAACAGGGAAGTTGGCAGGCGCCTGGAAGAAAGGCTGGGTAAACGGGCCAACCTGAACCGCCCCCATATCACCGCCCTGCTGGATATTGCAAAGGACAATGTAGAACTGGAAGTCCGGTCACTGTACATATTTGGCAGGTACCGCAAACTTATAAGAGGTATTCCCCAGACCCGGTGGCCCTGCCGGGAGTGCAGGGGCAAAGGCTGCCCACGCTGCAACTTTACCGGCCGCATGTACCTTGAATCAGTGGATGAGCTGATCGGACCCGAAGTCATAAAGGCTGCAGTTGCAAAAGATACCGTGTTCCACGGAGCGGGCAGGGAAGATATCGATGCCCTGATGCTGGGAGACGGCAGGCCATTCATAGTAGAGGCTGTGCAACCCCTCAAGCGACGTATTGACCTTACCAGGCTACAGCACAGGATCAACCGTTATGCTGCCGGTAAAGTTGAAGTGCTGGGGCTGAAGTACGTCGAGCACCCGGCCGTGGAAGCCATCAAACAGGCAAAGGCAGATAAAGTTTATAGATTAAGAGTGACATTTAGTGCAAAGATATCCGAGGAAAGTCTTATATCTGCCCTTGACATAATTGTCCGGGCACCGATAATGCAGAGCACGCCCACCAGGGTAGCCCATCGAAGGGCTGATCTGGTAAGGGAACGAAAAGTGCATTATACCAAACTGGAAGAACTTTCACCAGACGGCCTGTCAGCCACGATCGTTGTGGGCTGCCAGGGTGGATTATATGTGAAAGAACTGGTGTCAGGAGACGAAGGTCGCACAAAACCCAACCTTGCAGAGAACCTTGGTGCAAAAGCAAAGATTGCTGAACTTGACGTAATAAAAATTGAAGGAATAATTATTTAATATTTATCGGAGGATTGAACGTTGCCAACATCACACGGTGAGAGAAGGAAGACCAGATATAAATTGAAGAAAAGCCCACGAGAGAGAGGACTCAGCCCCATATCTCGTGCCATACAGGAATTTGAGATAGGACAGGCAGTCCACATTAAACTGGATCCCAGTGTACATAGGGGGATGGCAAATCCCAAGTTCCATGGCAAGACAGGAAAAGTGATCGGTCAACGTGGCCGGGCATATATTGTAGCAGTCAGGGACGGGAATGCTATTAAGCAGGCCATCCTGTATCCGGAGCACCTGCGTCCACAGGAATGAACTATAAATCATTGGAATTAGGACCCAGGGTATAATTTATGATAGTAAAAAAAGTCATAAGTGAGGAAATGATCACCCTTGCAGAGGCAAAGGGAATCCTGCTCGAAATCAAAGAGAAACGGGTAGAAGAAGATATGGAATTGGGATATGAACTGAGAAGGGCTATAAACCATGCCGAGTTATTTTCCAAGACAGATGGTCCTAAATCCAGGGAGTTGGTGGAAAAATTACTTGAACTTGAAAAAATGAAACTGGAAATTGCATACCGGTTAGCAGATATTATGCCATCCACCTTTGATGAGGTACGTTCAATATATGCAAAAGAGAGGTTTACCCTCAGTGAAGAAGAACTCACTAATATTCTTGACCTTATTACCGATGCATATTGAAATGTGGCTTTTAACAATATAAAACTTTATATGTAATCGGTATTATATAATCCTTAAAAAAGGATGCATAGAGCTTTTTATTTGATATTTTGGAAATATTTGGTAATTATGGTTGTGAGTGGATAATTATGGTAACTGGGAAAAAACCTCAAAAGGAAGAGTGGGGATTGGTATTGGACTTTTTACCATATGGAAGTCCGGAAGATAAAAGGCCTGTGTACCAAAAAAAACCACTTGTGCAGGCTGTAGGTGAATCCCATTTCGTACTGATGGAATTGATGTTAAAAGATGACATTGTTTCCCAGACGCAGGATAGAGTATATATTGGCGAAGGGGACCGGAATGTGATCGATCATGTCAAACGCAGAATCACTTATGATCAACTCACACACGGTTCACAGATGGAACTTCCATTCATACTGGAAAATATCATACTTGAGAATGAGTCAAAATATGTGGATTTCTTCAATGATGCATATCCCATTACCAACAGGCTTCACATGCTCGAACTCCTACCCGGTATCGGCAAGAAATTGATGTGGGCGATCATAGATGAACATAAAAAAGGAAAATTCCTGAACTTCAATAACCTTGTCGAGCGGGTTAAAGGTCTTCATACGCCAGAGAAATTAATATGCCACAGGATCATCGATGAGTTGAAGGATGAGAATATCAAATACCGCCTTTTTACAACGCCTGCCAAAAACCGCCACCATAAATGAAGCCAAAACATGGACAGCATTTTCTTATTGACCAAAGGGTTCTTAACAGGATTATCGGATATGCCGGATTAACCAAAGCCGATACCGTACTTGAGATCGGCGGTGGAACAGGCAACCTGACATTAAAGCTTAAGGAGGCGGCAGGCAAGGTCATAGTCATCGAACTTGACCGGCAACTGGCTGTTGGACTTACACATATTACCAGGGATTCCAATGTTACGGTGTTGCAGGGAGATGCACTGGAAATCCCGCTGCCCGGTTTTAATAAAGTGGTTGCAAACCTTCCCTACCAGATATCATCAAAGATCACATTCAGGCTACTGCGGCATTCCTTTGATCTTGCAGTCCTTATGTACCAGCTTGAATTTGCAAACCGCATGATTGCTTCACCCGGCACCCCCGACTATAGCCGGCTTTCTGTTATGGCCCAGTACTTTGCCAGGATCGAACTGCTGGAAACGGTACCAGCTTCTGCTTTCAAACCCCGGCCTGCTGTCAGGTCTGCAATATTGGTACTCACACCAAGGGAACCGCCGTACCATGTCAATAATATTGGTTTTTTCGAAAAGTTCCTGAAGGCCGTATTCGGGCAGCGCAGGAAGATGTTGAGAAAATCCTTACGCTTGGCAGCACCAATGCTGGGTATCGCACCAGAAAACCTTGACAAGGTCGATAAAGGGATACTGGAAATGCGCCCCGAATCCCTGACACCTGAAGAACTGGCCGCACTGGCAAACAGGATTCGGGCAGGCATATGACTTCGATAACTTACAGGGATAAGACCATACAACTGGTGCCCCATGTCTATGAACCGGCAGAAGACAGTTTCCTGCTGGTTGATGCATTACTTGAAAATATTCAAAATGGTGACCGTGTTCTTGAAGTGGGGTGCGGTTCAGGGATAGTATCTGTCTTTGCCAGCAATATTGCTTCAAGTGTTGTTGCCACTGACCTTAATCCCCATGCTGTAGAATGTGCAGCAGGTAACGGGGTACCTGTTGTCAGGACTGACCTGTATTCAGGGTTAATTGGCACCTTTGACCTGATAGTGTTCAACCCGCCCTACCTGCCTACATCAAAAAACGAGCGCCTGGGTGGGTGGGATGACCTGATGCTTGACGGTGGGCCTGACGGGAGGAGGACCATTGCACGTTTTCTTGAAGGAATTGGTGATTTTCTACCCCCGGGCGGGCGGGTGCTCCTGCTGGTTTCATCACTTACAGGTGTCAGTGAGGTTAGCAGATTGATGCAGGATGCCGGACTGGCTACGGAAACTGTGTCAGAGTCCAGGCACTTTTTTGAACAACTGGTTGTACTAAAAGGAAGTAAATAGATAAAACTAGACGTATGATCTGATTTTATTATAAAATCTGCATGCCTGGCATCCTAAACATCCAAGGTCTTATGTGTATCAATATCAGTCCTGTGCCCCCACACATTGCCGACCCTTATTTCAATATTTTTCATTGACATTAATGTTTTAGTTGTATTTGATAATGTATTGAAATAAGAAACGGGAAGCTGGATCATTTTAATTTCAGGGCAGGTATGTACCACATTGAATATCTCTTTTTCTGATGGTCTGAAACAGAAGTGGATGTATTCTTCATCAGGCTCCAAGCTGGCCATATCTTCTTCCGAACCGATTATACGGAATACTACTTTCATAATATGTAAGAGTATAGGATTCAACTACTTATAATTATTGATTGTTAATAACAGTAAACCAATTTATACCAGGCAGGCAAATGATTTGGTTTAAATTGGCATTACCAGGCTGCAGCACAGGAAGAACTATCTAAAGATATACCATCTTCGCATTCAGTATACCTTTCACAGCCCTTATCTCGTTTAATATCTCCTCATTCACCTCTGAATCCACGTTGAGTGCCATAATGGCTGTCCCGCCTGCTTTTATACGGCCGACCTGCATGCCTGCAATATTGATATCATGATTGCCCAGTACTATGCAGCATGGTCCGATGATGTTCGGATGGTCCTCATGGAGGGCGATAATCATGTGCCCTAAAGGCAGCACATCAATGCTGAACTCATCGATCTGGACGATCCTGGGATTGGTACCTACCATGGTGCCTCCAACGGTCTTTACCTTTCCATTATTGAAAATATTCAACATGATCAGGTTGGAGTAGCTCTCCGTGGTCTTTGACTTGCTCTCTACCACTTTTATCTTACGCTCTTTGGCAATGACAGGAGCATTGACATAGTTCACGGATGACCCCATGGCGAACTCAAGCAGCCCCTTAAGGGCGGCTACGGTTACGGGTCCTGTATCCCATTCAGCGATCTCACCGCTGTATGATACTTCTATCCTCTCATATTTTTCTTCCATGAGCTGGGCGGCAAGTTTACCTATCTTTTCTGCCAGAGGCAGGTAGGGCTGCAGCACATTCATGATCTCCTGTTTCACATATGGCATATTGATGGCGTTTTTTACAGGCAGCCCCTGGTTAAAGTTGATGATCTGCTCGGCCACGTCTACAGCCACATTTACCTGGGCTTCTTTTGTGGATGCTCCCAGATGTGGCGTGAGTATAATATTATCCTGTTCCAGCAACGGTGAATCGGTTGGCGGCTCGCTGGTATAAACATCAATGGCAGCACCTGCCACTTTACCACTAGCCACGGCCTCTGCCAGGGCTTTTTCATTGATTATCCCGCCGCGGGCGCAATTTATGATCCTGACCCCGGGTCTGGCTTTTTCGAATTCTTCCCTGTCGATGAGGTTCCTGGTGTCCTTTGTAAGGGGTGTATGCACAGTGATGTAATTGGCATTTAACACAATATCCTCTACAGTGGTAAGCTTGACACCCAGGTCAGCTGCTCGTTCTTCACTGATGAACGGATCATAGGCCAGGATGTTCATCTCCATTCCCTGTGCACGCTTGGCCACTTCTGCACCTATCCGTCCAAGTCCGACCACACCCAGGGTCTTGCCCCTTACTTCAACACCCATGAAAAGTTTACGGTCCCATTTTCCTGCTTTCATAGACTGGTTTGCCTGTGGGATGTTCCTGGATATGGCCATCATCATGGCTATGGTGTGCTCGGCAGCAGAGATCATATTGCCTTGTGGGGCGTTGATCACAATGATACCCCGCTGGGTGGCAGCTTCAACATCGATATTATCCACACCCACGCCGGCCCTGCCTATGATCTTAAGGTTTTCAGCAGCCCCGATGACTTCTTCGGTCACCTGGGTCTGGCTCCTGACCACCAGGGCATCGTATTCACCTATACATGCCTTCAATTCTTCCGGGCTCATGCCCGTTCTTACATCGACCTCTGCTCCTTTTTCCAGAATCTCTATACCCTTTTCAGATAATGAATCGCTAACCAGAACCTTCATATTATATCCTCCATTAATTATCGGCATTCTACTCTGAATCTGGAAAGTAATATGAGTATTATAACTTCATTGTTTCGTTAGAAAAGGTTTACCAGACCTTCAAAAATTCATCAATTATTTCCATATCCTCGTTTTCAGGATTGTAGATTTTTTTATAATATTAAGTATTAGTATTAAGTAAATAATATTTATGCGGCAAATCATAAAGAATCAAAAACCGGAAACAAATAGGGAGGATTGAAAAAATGAAATTTGATACACTAATGCAGGAATTAGAAGGAATACATGATGATTTTAAACTTATTCCCGTTAAAGAGATAGAAGTAGCCGAGTGGGTGCGCTGGAAATGTGAATATGGATGTAAAGCATTTGGGAAGCACTTGACATGTCCGCCTTATGCACCAGGACCAGAAGAGACAAGAAAATTAATAAAATGCTATGAACAAGCGCTTATCACACGATTTAATAATGTAGGGCCGAATTTGAAGGTAGCGCCCTCGCATCTCCATCATTACCTTTGGGATGCGATATTAACAATACATAATACGATGTTTGAATTAGAAAGGCATGCTTTCCTTGCAGGCTATTACAAAGCGTTTGCAATGGCTGCACTACCTTGCTCTTTTTGCCGTGATTGCCTGCCAGAGAAAGAGGGTTTTACTTTAGACCACGCAGCTAAGCGATTCTGTCGGCATCAGGAAAAAGCAAGACCATCTATGGAAGCATGTGGAATAGATGTGTTCAAGACCGTGAGGGCGGCAGGATATGAATTAGAAGTTCGCACATCATATCAAGAGCAGATAACTTTCTTCGGATTGTTGTTGATTGATTGAGCAGTTAAAGTGTTTTTAAAAATTATCATTTCTGGTAAAAGATAGATTTATCAGTTAACCTGATAACTTTGTTACAATTATGAGTGACCTGAAAATCCTTGTAGTAAACAACTACGGCCAGTTCTGCCACCTCATCCACAGGGCAGTGCGCGACCTGGATGAAGAGAGCGGCATTATTGCCAATACCCTTAGCAATGAAGAAATACTTGCAATGGAACCCGACGGCCTTATCATCAGCGGCGGGCCTAGCATAGACCGTATAGGCCGGGCTGGAGAGATGGTGCAGGAACTTGACCTGCCCATACTTGGCATCTGCCTGGGTCACCAGTTGATAGCAAGGGCCTACGGCGGCGATATTGCCACAGGACACAAGGGTGGGTATGCTGCCGTTAAGGTGGATATACTGGACGAGGATGAGATATTGAAAGAGCTTGGATCCAGCACCAGTGTATGGGCGTCCCATGCCGATGAGGTCACAGGCCTGCCGCCTGACTTCGTGCAGCTGGCCCGCAGCGATGTGTGCGAGATAGAGGCTATGCGGCACAAGACGAGGCCACTGTTTGGTGTGCAGTGGCACCCCGAGGTAAGCCATACTGAGAAAGGGGATGAGCTGCTCTTGAACTTCTT
>DUIM01000158.1:998-2636 GCA_013330355.1 Methanosarcinales archaeon | reverse complement strand
CAGCCAGGTATTTTTTCTGTACTTATGATCATATCGATCTATTGCGTTACAGGTTTCAACCACCTGGACGCCCTGTCTGATTTCGGGGATGGTATCACTGCACACGGGAGCAGGGAGAAAAAGGTCAGGGCACTAAAGGACATGGCCCTGGGTACGGGTGGTGTGGCCTTTATTGTATTCTATTTTTTACTTTTATTCGTGCTGATCCAGTCACTTGTCTCAGTCGAGATCAGCACTCGTTTGGGATTTGGAATTGGCATATCCCTGCTTGTGGCTGAAGTGGCATCCAAACACTCCATGATCACAACAGCCTGCCTGGGCCAGCCCATTCACCAGGGGATGGGGTCTGTGATAGCAGATAATACCGGTCCAGGGCAGTTCTTGGTAAGTCTTCTTATTTCAGCGGCGGTCTGCACGGTGGCGATGGGGATGGCAGGACTTGTTGTACTGGTAATGGCAATGCTGTTATCCGTTGTTGTGTTGGTGATATCGAACAGGCATTTCGGGGGAATAAACGGGGATTGTATCGGCACTTCCAATGAACTGGCGCGCCTTGTGGCCATTGGGACTATTTTCACCATCTATATAGGAGGACTGGTAACCTGGATTCCCTGGTGATGGCGGGCGGACGGGGCAGCCGGATGAAGCTGCCAATTGAGAAGCCCATGCTTGAGATCAATGGCAAGAAACTCATCGAATACGTACTGGATGTTTTGGCAGGTGCCAGTCATGTGGACCGTATATATATAGCAGCTTCTTCCAACGGGCCTGATACCCTGAAATGGCTTGAAGATTGCAGCCTTGACATCTGTGTGATCAATACACCCGGAAGTGGTTATGTTTCTGATATGGTAACTGCTGTTGAGGACGCAGGTATCAAAGGACCGGTGCTTATGGTCATGGCCGACCTGCCCCTGATCACTCCAGGGATGATCGATGAAATAATACTAAGATACAATAAGGTGCCCCAACCTGCCCTTTCTGTCTATAGCCTGCTGTCTATTTGCAGGAAAAACGGGCTGCGTCCCGATACAGTTTTTAACAAGGATGGACAGTTGATCGTACCTTCGGGAATAAATATCCTTGATGCCGGAAATATACGTGAGGAGCAGGAAGATTATAACTATATTCTTGACAACCACAGGCTGGCTGTGAATGTTAATACAATGGAGGACCTGGAAATTTGTTCCAGGTTGATGAAAGATGACGGGTTCTAATCTTGAAAAGGAAATTCCTGTTGATACGCTTCAATTACTAATGGGACAGACATCTGTTGAACAAGGGAATGTTCCGGGTGAAATACTACTGTTTGCAAAGGCCATAGACGATCCTTACTGTTTGCCTTTTATTATTGAGGAGCTGGATGAACTGGAGATCAAGGATGAGAAGATGTTCAGGTTTGCATTGCTGCGCGTCCAGATCGACTCTGAACTGAGGATGAATGAGGATATCCAGATGCATCAGCGTAGGCGTTATGTTGCACAGGTTATTGAAAAAATGATCTTTGGTGAATTGTTGATCGAAATAGGTGCACAATTTATAGACTGAAAATTCACAGCCACTATTTCTTGATGTTTATCTTAAAACCTGAAACTTTGTATTATTTACTGGGATTATTCAGAAAACCGCAGAGAGCGC
>DUIM01000158.1:0-621 GCA_013330355.1 Methanosarcinales archaeon | reverse complement strand
TCTTTTTTGCCACGATCCATTTATTCAGAATAAATTAAAAAGTCACTAAAACCTGTTCAGTCTATGTGTATCCACTTAGCGTTTCGTATTTTATTGAACTTCACGGAGTTCATCCCTCACTATCATTAACAATTTACCGCTCCTGTCCAGCCCTTTCACACCCCAGTACATATCAGTAGGCGAGTCCTCATGCAAGCAGTCGTTTCCTGTAGCAAGGATCTTAGCGCCAAGTCTGGAGTGCCGGCCAAACTTGGCCCGCAGTGCTGTAAGCATTACATCTTCTTTTATCTCGGGCCAATCGGGCGGCAGTTCGCTGGTCCATGCAAGTTCCTTTGCTTTCAGGGGCGTGGATGCCAGCCTGATCTTTTCTTCCAGTTCAGTTCCTGCATGCTTCACTGACTGGAAATAGTGCTCAACAGTGGCATATTCCTTATTGTCTATGATCATCATGGCTTTGTAGAAATTAGACAGGAACCTGTATCTTCCATTAGTCCTGCCTTTGGTCCTTTCATAGAAATAAATATCAGCAGGCATACCGGCATCCTCAAGTAAAACCGGATGACAGCGAGGAGCTACTTGTAACCAGTGTGGACCCGCCGTACGGTACCACCAGGACCCGGG
>DUIM01000088.1 GCA_013330355.1 Methanosarcinales archaeon | reverse complement strand
TCAGAGTGCCTGTTCAGTAAATCGGGGATACGACCCATTATCTAATGAAGTGTAAAAGCAGGCTCATTTTGAATCGAATCGATTATACCTTTGATCGATTTTAGTTCATCAGGTTGCCCGTCAATAGCAAGCCAGACAGACCCCTCTGCTCCACAAACACCACCACCTGCAATAAGTGCCGCATCTGCTCCGGATAGAAGGTAAACGGCCTCCAACTCTGTTATGATTTCACCAAGCACCGGATACAGTCTTGGTCCGGTAGAACCGGGTGTATTCAACCTTTTAGCTAATTCATCAAGATTTCCAGTGACGCGCTTTTCAAGACCAACAGGAATAATAAGGCGCACACGTCTTCCAATGACAGCCTGCATCGAAATAGCAATAGTACCACCTTTTGGGTGACCAATAAGAATGGCGGCTTTCTTTTCTTTCAGGTCAACAGAGTTGGCACCTTTCAGAATAACATCTCCTTCTTTCAGATCGTCGATAACATCAAAGACGTTCTTACCCTTCTGCCACTTTCCATTAACGAGAACTACATCGCCTGGAAATTTTGATTCATCTGAAAGCCTTCCGCTATCAGTTGTCGGAATATTGGGTGGTAATATAATTCCTCGGAAAAAACGGTTTCGTGTAAAGCCATCAGTTTGGTCAGTAAGCTTCAATATTTCCTCAGCAACATAGCCGTTTGTTGTACCGGCAATAATCACTACTGTACCTGATAAAAGAGCTTTCTTCACTTCTGCATGTTGAGTAACTGCCCTGGCAATAAGCCTTTTTCCTGCTGCTGGTGTAATTATCACTTGAAACATGGTATTCCTTCCTTTTAGCTTTTTGCCGTCTATCTTTCATGAGTGCCAGTTCATTTCATATAACGTTTTGAGCGTTTTTAAGTCCTTTGAAGCAGGATTTGGGTGGCGTGCCGAAGGCACGAAGCCAGATATACTAAGTTGTGCGAAGTTAGCGTGCGTCATGGATATCTTTCCCAATAGGTAGGTTTGGAGGAGTGCAAAAGAGACTCCTGCTCTCCCGAAGGGGTACGAACGAAGCGAGATGTATGGCGCAGACAAAAAAGCCCTATGAATATTTATAGAACAAATGAGGAATAGGCAATATCATGGTTGAATTTGCATTGATTGTGGGATCCATTGGAGTAAGTTTGTTATTATTGGCTTTTTTTCTAAATTTATTCAAAATTCTAATGCAAGATTATAAAATCTATGTAATTATGAATATTCTTGGCGCTGGACTAGCTTGTTATGCTTCAATTCTAATTGGATTTATTCCATTTGTAATTCTCGAAGGAACATGGGCAATTGTTGCAGTAATTGGACTAATAAAACTATACAATAAATGAAGGGCTTTTTTGTCCAGTAACATTTCTGCTAATGTTTCACGTGTTTGTGAAGTCCCGAAGTCATTTGGGTTAGCGATAGCGAACCGCAAACACGCTGTTATACGCCGTCACCCATATGGGTTAGTTGTTCATTTTTCCCTCCGTATAAGACCGTATTTCTGGACCTTCTTCATCCTGGCAAGGTTCAATACCCTTGCCATCTCCTTTTCTTCCAGATCCCTTGATTCGATATAACCCATCTCCACCGCCTCATTAAATATCTCGTACCCGCGTCCTGACCTTGTAAACACCGTGGTCCATCCATCAGGAGTACCTACACCACCAAAACTGATCGCCGCATGCCTGGCAGTGAGGTCTGTGCAGTATTTACACGAAGAACTCCTGTATGGGTCCAGTTCACTAAGATCGTAAACAAAGGTCTCACCCCCTTTCCCCAGTTCGATCTTCCCCCGCCATATCTTCATACTTTCAATATCTTCCAGTTCCAGATGCCTGGATGCCACAAACTCTTCAATACCTTCGTGTGAGAACGTATCCATGCAGAACAGTCCCAGGGGAAGGATATTGGCACGCATGAACATATGCAGCAAACCGTAAGGGCTTTTGTATATCTTATAGACTGCATCAATATTGCATGGTGGTCCTACAAATGCGATACTGCGCATACCCTGCTGTACAGCGTTCATCAGGGCCTCTATGGTCATGCTGTGGGCGTAGATACTGCCTGCAGACTCCATTAATTCGTCGTATGTAGTGGCAATGACAGGTACAGGTCTCCATGGGTCGTCTTTGGATTTTACTGTGACTATTGCACAATCGATCAGCCCCTCCTCCAGTAAATAGGCCAGCAGTGATGTGACTACTCCCCCGTCCTGTCCCCTGACCCCTTTCAAGGCTGACCGGGCCGCATAAGGATGCCTCATACTGCCAACTAATCCCTCTTCAGTAGTAATGGTACGGGGGCACTGGTTGTAGCAGATACCGCATGCCGTACAGGGACCGATCAGTTTAGGTTTCTCGCCCTCCATGATAATTGACGGGCAGCTTGCTGCACAGGCACCGCAGGCGGCACAGATTCCGGGTTTAATAATATCCTTGCGCAGCCGGCCGAAGGATATCTTTTCTTTGTCCTTCAGACTGCGTTTGACCCTGACAATGTTCTTTGCCACATCATCGAATTTTTTCTTACATTCAGGGTCATGGAAATAGTAGGTTTTTCCATTGTGATCAGAGGTATATGGAGTATCCGGAGGTACTTCGCGTTTGCATATTGGATCAATAGGCATATTTGTTTCTCCCTGAAGTAAATCTGCTACAATGGGTGATAGTATTAACGGTGTGGAAGGTATGTCAATAAGTTATCATTCCACCAAGTCCTGGAGTAGGTTTTTATTCGAATCTATTGTTTATTGAATGTCCTATGAAGCACATTATTCCTGAACTATTATCCCCGGCAGGTAACCCTGAGTCCTTAAAAGCGGCAGTGGAGAATGGAGCCGATGCCATTTACCTTGGTTCAAAGGAATTCAGTGCCAGGGGACATGCTGATAATTTTAACAATGACCAGCTACTAAGAGCTATCGACTTTGCACACCAACGGGACGTATCGGCATATATCACAGTAAATACACTGGTCAAGGAGCAGGAAATTGAAGGTGCCGTGGAATATCTGGAACAACTGTGCAACCACGGGGCAGATGCAGTAATAGTCCAGGATCAGGGAATCCTGAACATATTAAATAAACACCTGCCCGGATTACCTGTTCATGCAAGTACCCAGATGAGTATCCACAACAGTGCAGGCACTAAGCTGCTGGAATCAATGGGTGTAAAACGGGCAGTACTTGCCAGGGAACTGGATATTGAAGAGATAAACACCATACGCTCGGCCACCGATATCCAGCTTGAGGTGTTCGTACACGGTGCAATGTGTATATGCTATTCAGGCAGGTGCCTTATGAGCAGTTTCATTGGTGGCAGGAGCGGAAACAGAGGGTACTGCGCCCAGCCATGCAGGAAGGAATATTCACTTGAAAGGAACACGATGAGTAGTAAATACCTGCTAAGCCCGAGGGACCTGAACCTGTCATCCCGCCTCCAGGACCTTATTACTGCTGGAGTGGATTCCATTAAGATCGAAGGTCGCATGAAGCGGCCCGAATATGTGGCAGTGGTTACCAGGATATATCGTGACATCCTGGACCGGCTGTCCACGAATCCAACAGCTCGGGCCACGCCGGATGAGATGAGGCAACTTGAGGTTATATTCAACAGGGGTTTTAATGAAGGGTATCTCAACGGGGACCCTGGAAGAAAGCTTATGAGCATGGATGCACCCGGTAACAGGAAGGGGATCCTGCTGGGGCACGTTACCGGTAGCAATCCGAAACGGGGGACCATTACCGTGAAACTGGATGCCTCCATCAATGTGGGTGACGGCATAATGGCTGGTGGCAAAGGCACCTCAATACACTTGCTATGGATGGGATGGCATAAGGTTTCGAGTGCACAGGCAGGGGAAGTTGTTACTTTTCCCTACGGTTTTGCAATTACCACGGGCACACCCGTGTTCAGGACATTTGATTC
>DUIM01000010.1 GCA_013330355.1 Methanosarcinales archaeon | reverse complement strand
CATACATACAGCAAACACTGCTGCAGGTATTGCGACCGATCTCAGGACTCCGCGAACCTATACACTGTATCCAGGCTATATTCTTGGGATGCGACCCGTCAGCAAGCGTCACATGACCTTCGAAGGGACCTGATGAACTCAGTTGTCTCTCAAATTCCAGGGAGGTGACAACATTGGGATGGTCGACCCTGTACTGCTCCAGGTTTGAAGCATCGTAAGGTTCGAACCCGGTATTTAAGATAACACTTCCCACATTAATGTCTACTTCTTTGTCAGTATCCTCAAAATTAATAGCATCGTTCTCGCATGCTTTCTGGCAATTGCCGCATTTACCTTTTGTCAGATATAAACAGTGTTCCGCATCAATGGTAAATACTCTCGGTACTGCCTGTGGGAATGCCAGATAGATGGCTTTTCTGTTATTCTGGCCTTCATTGTATTCATCAGGCACTTTAACAGGACATTTGGAAACGCACAACTCACAGGCTGTACATTTATCATAATCCACGTATGTAGCTTTCTTCTTCACAGTTACTGTGAAATTCCCAGGTTCACCTGCAATTCCTGTGATCTCACTGTAGGTCATGAGTTCAATATTAGGATGGCGGGCCACTTCAGCCAGTTTGGGAGACAGCGTGCACATAGAACAGTCCAGTGTTGGGAATGTCTTATCCAGCTGGGCCATCTTGCCACCAATGGTTGTGCTGCTTTCTATCAAATAAACCTTCAATCCGCTGCTTGCCAGATCAATGGCGCTCTGGATACCAGCTATTCCTCCGCCGGCAATAGCAACAGCACCAACTAATTTACTCATTTGCACCACCTCTGATTCTCTCGATCTTTTTATTAAATTCTTCATTTACTATCAGGTTCTGGTCAATACCCAGTTCACTCAGTGGAAGACCCATAGCAAGTCCCAGAAGCTGTGAATAATGCACAACAGGTATATCATACACTTTATTGAATTTCTTCTTGACCTCTGTCTGGCCGACATCAAACTGCAGGTGACAGAAAGGACATGCATCAATGATACAATCCACACCGGCTGCTTTCATGTGATCCAGTTTATTCACAACCATCTGGAGTGAAGTATCAAGTACTGCCGTACGTGCACCGCCGCCTGCTCCGCAACATGCCATTTTGTCCTCATAGTCCACGCTGGTAGCGCCAGTTGCTTCCACAAGTTCATCAAAGAACGTGGGGTTCTCTGTGCTTCCGAGATGCCTCTCTTTACTTGGTTTGACCAGATGGCATCCGTAGTGAAGGGCAACATTGAGGTCCATAGGAATGGTAACTGCTGCTTTGATCTTTTCAGCTCCAACTTCCTGTGAAAGGTACTCGATAATATGGCGCACTTCGATTGTACCCTTGAACTCATGTCCGATCTCCTTCAGGATCTTATTAACTTCTTCTTTCAGTGCTGGGTCTTCTTTCATGATATTATTGGCATCGACCAGCGATCCGAAACAACCATTGCAGACAGTCAGGATATCCAGACCCATCTCTTCCGACAGAGTTACATTCCTGGATGCGAGTGCCAGCCATGTGATCTTGTCAAATGACCTGAAAACACCGGGGGCAGGACAGCAGGAAGCACCTTTAAGGTCAACCAGTTCAATGCCCAGTTTTTCAAGTGTCTTTATAGTAGCAGCTTCTATGCCGGGATATCGGTTGGGTGCAATACAACCCAGGAAGAATGATAATTTACTCATGATTTTTCCTCCTCATCAGCAACAAGTTTATCAAAACCGGTAATCTTTAACAGTTTCTGGACCTCGCCCAGTGCGTCCTCGAACTTATGCACAGTAGGCGGAGTATCATCCAGCCCTACATCCTTGCGCTTCTCTTTAGCGTCGTCGTTAATTGGAACTGCATGTCCTAACTTGATCACAAGCTGGCTTACCTTCCTGTGATTATCAAGCATGATACCATTTTGGATCGCAATGGTCCGGATCTTTAGCAGGGTATCCACATTCTTTACACCCTGGGGACACCTCTCCTGGCATTTGTAACATGTAGTGCAGTACCAGAGATACGGGCTGTTCAACAGGGCATCCTTCATGCCAAGGTTTGCCATACGCAAAAACTTACGGATATTGTATTCGGGTTCCTGTTCGGCCATGGGACATCCGGAAGTACATCCTGTACAATTAAAGCACAGGGTAATTTTATCGGCATCCGGTTCCTTGAACACCTCATCCCTGAACTCCATATCAAAATCAGATGTTTTAATAATATCACTCATATTACTTACCTCCCATCTGCTCGGCAAGGAACACTGTAAGGTCCTTAATATCGTAATCGTACTTCTCGACCGATTCCTGTTCGGTCTTCATGCAGTTCAGGTGGGCCAGGCACTTGGGACAGGTAGTAATGAGTACCTGTGCATCCGTATCCCTTGCTTCATCCAATCGGGCCTTTCTCAGGGCTTTGCTCTTGTCATCGCAATTCATAAGTGAACTTACACCACAGCACCAGGCATCGTTCTTGTTATGTTTCATTTCCACTACTTCACTGCCTGCATTGGCAAGTGCGTCCCTGGGCGCATCGTATTCACCCATATGCCTGCCCAGCCTGCACGCATCATGGTATGTCACCTTGGTTCCTGAATCGATTCCCAGATCGGCATCCTTCAGGACCTGGCTTATATGAACAACCTCTATGGGCAGGTCATAGTCCTGGCTCAATGTACGGTAACATTCTGCACACGATGTGACCAGTTTTTCGATACCACTCTCTTTTATGATCCTGGTATTCTGTTCTTTTAATTTCTCGAATGTTCCTTTGTCCCCCTGCCAGAGCTGGTCATGCCCACAGCATTTCATCTGCATAAGTTTGGGGTCCTGGTCTATACTTTTTAGTAATTTCACTGATGAATCTGCAATTGATTTGAAATCCACATCCAGCTCGAAGAACATATCATGAAAATCGAGACAACCGGGATAGTAACCAATTTTTGAATCATTGTTTCCAACCTCTTCGAGGCTGGTCTTACTCTCGTCCAAGTCTACCATCAGGTCGGTTATCAGGTTAAAAACTCCCTTGTGAGCTATATCACCATTTTCATTACTATCCCTTACTTCTTTTATAAATTCAGGATAGTCAACACCTTGCGGACAGCCGTCATAACAGAGGCCGCAGGTCAGGCAGTTCCAGATATCATCTGAAGTCGTCCTGTATACGTTGTTCATGTAAATAGTGTTTCTCGGTGAGGTTTTAACAACCCTCCTGACCGGACAGATGGCAGTACATTTTCCGCATTGATAGCAAAGTTGAATATTTGAAGACGTAATAGTCACCTACCATATACACATATGCTTGTCGTGTAAGCAATATAGGTGTTAAATATTTCGCTTTGTTCCAGTTATGCAGTATGTTTATAGTCCGGATACTGCACCAAAACTATAAAATCAAACAAAACACAAGATATGTATAATGTCAATTTCTATCGGACTAGCCGGAAAACCCAATTCAGGCAAGAGCACGTTCTTCAATGCTGCTACACTTGCCAATGTGGAGATGGCAAACCATCCATTCACAACCATTGATGCCCATCACGGGGTCACCCATGTAAGAGTTGATTGCCCATGTAAAAGCCTGGGCAAACAGTGCGGTCAATGCCAGGACGGTGCCAGGTTCGTGCCTGTAGAGATCATAGACATTGCCGGGCTTGTCCCGGATGCCCATAAAGGAAAGGGTCTGGGCAATGCATTCCTGGATAACCTTGGGCAGGCCAATGCCATCATACATGTAATAGATGCATCGGGTGGCACAGACATTGAAGGCAACCCGGTAGGCATTGGTCAGCATGACCCTGTTGATGATATTGAATTCCTTGAACACGAGATCACTATGTGGATGTCCGGTATCCTGAAACGCAACTGGAATCGGTTATCTCGCAGGATAAAAGCCGAGAACCTGAAATTGGAACGGGTTATCTCTGACCAGTTGCAGGGCGCGGGTGTGAACGAACACCAGGCAAGGGTGGTACTGCTAAAGATGAAAATGCCTGACGACCCGACCAAATGGACTGACGAGGAGATGGTCGCACTGTCAGATGCCCTGCGAAAAGAAAGTAAACCCCTGATAATCGCAGCTAATAAAATGGATATTGCGCCACCTGAACTGGTAGAACGTCTTTTATCAGCAGATCGTATGGTGGTACCCACGTCTGCGGCTGCAGAATATGCCCTGCGTATGGCCGCTAAAAGTGATGTGATCGAATACCTGCCCGGTGATAAAGAATTCAGGATCAAAGCAGAACTGAGCGATGCCCAGAAGGCCGGGCTGGACAAGATCAGGATACTCCTTGACGAAAAAGGCAGTACCAACATCCAGGAGTGCATTAATACCGTAGTCCTGGAACTGCTGGACCAGATAGTAGTCTATCCGGTCGAGGATGAGAATAAGTACACAGATAAAAAAGACAGGATGCTGCCGGATGCATTTTTATTGCAGCGCGGATCAACACCTCATGACCTGGCATACATGGTCCATACCGATATTGGTGATGGCTTCCTGCATGCAGTGAATGCCAAAACCAAGATGAGGATGGGTGAAAAACATGAACTTGAAGATAGTGATGTAGTAAAGATCATCTCTACTAAATAGGATTAATCTATCTCCATTTCCTCAATCCCGTTTTCATCTGCAAGTTTTTTTATCCTCATTGTGGCAGCATCCAGTTTGGAGGAGCATTGCCTGGTGAGGGCTATTCCACGCTCGAAAAGTTCAAGATTTTCTTCAAGGGAATGTTCGCCACTTTCAATCTTTTTGACAATCTCTTCAAGCTCGTAGAGTGCATCTTCAAACTTGGTATCATTATTTTTGGAATCATTATCGTTGGTATCTTTACTGTTATCTGTCAAACGTCTTCCTCCGTACTGTTTACATTAGAATATATCTTGCCGTCAATGACCCGTATCTCCAGTGCATCTCCTTTTTCTACTTGTTTGACGGTTCTTACGATCTCATCATCATGTTGTACAATGCTATATCCTCTTTTCAGGATATTCAGCGGACTTGCAGCATTGAGCCTGCCAACGCAGGATTCCAGTAATTTCCTGTGTTTCTCAAAGTCCCTGTAAGTAGTACTCTTGAGCCGCATCTCAAGTTCATCCGTTCTTTGCATAAACTGGTTCAGTGTGCGGCTAAAAAGCCTGATATCCACGCTATTATCGAGATGTTGCAGATGGTTTGAATGCTGTTCGACCAGGTTTTCGATCGATGACACGAGGCGGGACTTAACAGCATCTATCCGGTTCTTTACTTCTTTACGGTCAGGCATCACCAGTTCGGCTGCAGCTGACGGTGTGGGTGCCCTTACATCAGCAGCCAGGTCTGCTATGGTGAAATCGGTCTCATGGCCCACAGCAGATACAACCGGGACCTGTGAATTAAATATGGCCCATGCCACTGCTTCACTATTGAAAGGCCACAGGTCTTCAAGTGAACCCCCTCCCCTGGCAAGGATAATTACATCTACATCCATCCGGTTCAGGCGTTCTATGGAATTAACAATACTTTCGGCTGCCATATCGCCCTGCACAATAGTGGGGGCTACCAGGATGTCTACAGGAAACCGTCTCCTGGTCACATTGATGATATCATGTACCACGGCCCCGGTCGGGGATGTGGCTACGCCAATGCATCCCGGGAAACGTGGCAGTGGCTTCTTATGTTCTGCATCAAACAAGCCCTGTGCAGAGAGTTTTTTCTTAAGTATCTCCAGTGCCCTGTGGAGATCTCCTATACCATCAGGTTTTAACGCAGTTACTACAAGCTGGTAATTGCCCCTGACCTCATAGACATCGATATCGCCAAGGGCCAGTACCTTCATTCCTGATCCAGGCTCAAATGCCAGGTTTTTGCAATAGTTCCTGAACATCACACAGCTAAGCTGGGCACCCCTGTCTTTCAGTGTGAAATATCTATGCCCTGACCCGTGATTGACAAGGTTGGATATTTCACCTTTTACCCAAATCCTGTGAAGCAGGGGGTCCCGGCCTATCACATCCTTAACATAATGATTGAGTTCCCCTACTGAATATATCACAGTTTTATCAGGTCCGCCTTGGAAATCAAGTAAATTCACACATGTATTATTGTAGTGGTAATGTATGATACTTTTGATAGCAGGGTGAAAGTAATTCAAAGGAATGAGTCAATGGTCACAGAGCCATCCAGGTCATCTTCGGATATTGTGGAAGATTCGAATACTGACTTGTGGACCTTTATCGCAACATCCTGCCGCACTGCCAGGGAGATGCAATCACTTGGCCTGGCATCTATGTCTATGGTAGAACCATCATATGACAGGGTAAGCCGGGCATAATATATGCCATCCTGTATCTCATCTATCTGGACACCTGTTATGGTTGCACCCAAACGTTCGATGATGGTCATAATCAGGTCGTGGGTCATGGGCCTTTGTGTGACTTCATTATTCAGGCCGGAGTGAATGGAAACACCTTCAGCCATCCCCACATAGATGGGCATGATCTTCTCATCTTCACTTGAAATTATAACGACAGGGGTCGGGCCGTGGACGGTATTTGTCATATAGACACCCTTCACATTTGCCAGGATAAATTCATCCATGCAATATAATCTACCGTACTATGTAAAAAGGTTTGTTAAAGCGGGAAGATTCACTGCTATGGCATCAATCCAGCATCTGTATCAATAAAGTTAGACAGCCACCTGCTAATATCCACCTCGGGCACGTCATTAAAATCATCCTCAACATGTGCAAAAAAATCACGTAGTATCGCGGGTCTTTTCACATCAGATTTAACTAAAGGATGTAGTACAATATTAAAGTCCCATCCGCGCCACCCCGTAATGAAATTCAGGGGCATACGTGTGGGTTGTCTTACACACATCGCCCATGAGTGGAAATTTATCTGAATTTACCCTGTCCTATGTTGTGTTATTCTGCCAAAAAAAAAAGTAAAAATTATTCATCGGGTTCAACTGCTAAAAACGCCCACCAGGGTTTATTAACTTGTATTAGTTCACCTGTTTCAGCATCAACTTGTGCTTGAACCTGCATTCTTGCATTAAAAATCCCAAAAACTTTTGAATTTCTTTGAGCCTGGACGTTGTAAACAGCTCTTACTTGATTTCCAATATTTGCTTCTTTGAGTTCAATACTACAATCTTCAGTACAATTTCTCAAATTTAATCTTTGTAAAGCTGTCTGAGAAGCCGTATCTGGCATAATCTTAATCTCTGCATTTCTGCCATTAGACAATTTAGCATAAAATTGGGTTCCATTTTGCAATCGCTCTTGAGTCATTTCTGAACAAAGGGGGCAATCTACGGAAAGTCCACCAGCCTGAATCATCGTTCTGTTTGCCTGCTGTTGAATATTCATCCCCCTTCCTCCGGATACTTGATAGTTACCTGGTTGAAGCATTATTCTTTGTCCCTGTTGACGACTTAGTTCTGATGAAAAACCTGGTATGATATT
>DUIM01000192.1 GCA_013330355.1 Methanosarcinales archaeon | reverse complement strand
ATGAAAGCATGTGCACCGTCAAAGTGGGAACGTAAGGCAGAACTATTAAGTTGATTGAGTGGTTAATAAAATCCATGAAATCCATAAAATGGCAAATCTTCTTCGGCACGGCATTGGTCCTGTTATCAGCACTCTGGTACTTCGTGCATTATCTGGTCTTCCATGACGCCCATCACATCTTAATCTACCTGATCGGGGACATCGCATTCGTTCCCATCGAAGTCCTGCTGGTCACCCTGATAATACACCAAATGCTCGATAGGAAAGAAAAACATGCCAGGCTGGAAAAACTGAACATGGTCATAGGAGCTTTCTTCAGCGAGGTGGGGACCAGACTGCTCACCCTCTTTTCAGATTACGACCCGGGCCTGGACAAAATCAAAGAAGGGCTCATAGTGACAGGTGATTGGTCTGACCAGGATTTTTCCAGTGCCGATAAACATCTGAGGAATTATGAATTTAATGTTGATATGGCACAAATAGATCCGGTTGAACTGCGCGATTTTTTAATCGGGAAGAGGGATTTTATGGTAAGGCTGTTGGAAAACCCTGTCCTGCTTGAACATGAATCCTTCACAGAACTACTCAGGGCAGTATTCCACCTCACAGAGGAACTGGCCAGCAGGGAGGATCTGACCCAATTGCCGGATTCCGATTATGAACACCTGGGCGGCGACATAAAACGGGCATATACCCTGCTGGTCGACTCCTGGCTGGATTATATGAAATACCTGCAAGGCAATTACCCTTACCTGTTCTCCCTGGCCATGAGAAAGAATCCCTTTGACCAAGAAGCTTCACCAGTAGTAAAATAGATACGAAATGACATCTGACGCTAAAGCAGGAATAAGGTCAAACGTTGCAACGGCCCACCCAACCACAGCAGAGCTGCAGGGTATAGTTATTAAGATTATTCGTTTGGGTTTTTGGACCGCCCGAACAGTAATATGTCTTTAAAAAAAATGATAAAGAACCTTGAGCCTATTGTTCAATATCTTCATGTGTAACTACATAATATGCATCATAAAGTACATCGAAGTCCATAATCTTCTGGTTCATTACACCCCGGCTGTAAGCGTAAGCAGCCTCGGTGTTTTTCTGCTGGAATAGATATTCTTTATTACTGATCTTGACTACTTTGAAAACATCTCCATTTTCCTCAGACCCTACTTGGAGAATATCTCCAGGTACCAGGTCCTTCACAAGATTTGGTCTTGTTTTTGTTTTAACGCCGTACTCTATACTCATTTGATTACCTTCACGAATTACTTGATATGGTTACGCCTGGGCTGCATTTATTACTATCAGCTTTAATGCATAAGCTGATGGGGGTATATCTACAAACGGCAATCTATGATTTATATGTATCGTCCCGACACCAATAATCCGGTGGGACTTTGTTTTGTTATAACCTTCAGGGGTGGCCACTGAGGTTTCTGTTGCAATAACATATGATGGCAAGTTGGCAATTTTTCGTACCATGCTAACTGCTGCCAGACAGTGTAAGCATGAAGATTTCGCTATCTACGGAAACTTTAATGTTCAATACGCTCCGATTATGAATTGTTTCTTTTGTATCGTGGATATTATATTACCCATAGAAAACAGAGGAGAGCCTTTTATTTTTTTACTAACAAAACCACGATCCCAAATCAATGTAATGTTTTTCCATGTGTCATCGGTTAAGAGTGATATTGTGATAGAACACGGATGACACGGATGCGCGCGGATACGAATATGAAGCTACCCACAGCTCTGTTGAGGGGAGCTTCATGGAAAAATCTAAATCAAAGGATTTAAAACTATCTCGGAATTACACCTGATCCCGTTCTCATCAAAACACCTGTTACACGAAGTGCACTCTGCCTCCTGCACCCCCTTCCTGAACTTCACCACCAGATCCGGCTCCCTGATAAGCGGCCTGCAAAGCGACACCATATCAGCGTAGCCGCTGGCAAGCATCTCCTCCATCACAGCCATTGACCTCAAACCCCCAACCAGCATCACCGGGATACTCACACCCTGCTTTATCATCCTGGCATATTTCCTGAAATACGCCTCCCCTTCCGGCGAATTGATACCTGGTCTTGACATCACTTCCCCTGCCTCGAATATCCCGCCGCTGACTTCTATCGCGCATACACCCGCCGATTCCAGTGCTACGGCCACGTCCACACATTCGGGCGCATCCAGTCCCTTATCGTTAAAGCCGTCGGTGGCGTTCATCTTCGCCATAATAGGGAAGTCCTCACCCACCATCTCACGGGCACGCCTGATAATCTCTGCAATGATGCGTGTGCGGTTCTCCACCGACTTGCCCCATTTATCAGTGCGGTGGTTGGTGTAGGGTGAGATAAAACTGCTGAGGAGAAAACCGTGGGCAATGTGAAGTTGCACTGCATCAAAGCCTGCCGCATGTACCCGGCGCACAGCCTGGGCAAAATCCTCAATGGTACGTTGTATCTGCTCTTCGGTCATGGCTTGTGGTGTTATGCCAGAGGATGAATCCTTAACCGCCGATGGTGCCAGTGTGTATGGGTATTCAGGTGTGATCAGTGACTGCCTGCCGCCGTGGACGATCTGGAGTGCGATCTTGCTGCCGTATTTATGCACCCGCCCGGTTATCTGCCTGTACGGTCCTATGAACCTGTCGTCGTAGATACCCTGCTGAGCCTGGCTGCTCTTACCTGCCGGGTTAACATATGAATAGCCGGAAATAATGAGCCCGATTTCGTACATTGCCAGTTCCTCGTACATATCACCTATGGCTGGTGTAGGTGTGCCGTTGTCCCCTGCCAGCCATTCGTGGGTGGCCGAGCGCACGAACCTGTTAAGGATATGCAATCCTGCTATCTCGATAGGCTCAAAAAGCATAATGATATATCCTTTTTTATCGTAATAACTATACCCCGCAGTTTGGCTGTGGTTCTATAACATCAATAAACCGTTTGATGACTCTATGCGTTCCAACGTGATCAAGCATCATAAAATATATTCTTAAATCTGGTTAAGTTTTATTGAGGTCTCAC
>DUIM01000193.1:1351-5302 GCA_013330355.1 Methanosarcinales archaeon | reverse complement strand
ACATCCAGTATGATCCCTTCCTGGTCAAAGGTTACAAGAGGATCAAGGCTTACCTCAATTAATTCCCGGTTGTAGTGCTGAAGATTCTGTATTTCATGCTCTGCTTCCTTTCGCTCGGTAATGTCACGTGCCGCTGCAAATGCGCCTACTACCTTTCCGGCCTGGTCCTTGTAGACTGAAGCGTTGTATGAAACGACGGTCTCGGTCCCATCCTTCGCTTTCATGACCAGTTCGTAATCCCTGACTTCTCCCGTCTCAAAGGTAAGCATGGCACCTTTGTATGCTTTATCAGGATCGATGAAATAATCAGCAAACGGGGTTTCAATCAACTCTTCCCTTCCTCTGCCTGTAGCATGTACCGTTGCCTCGTTCACATCCAGTATGATCCCTTCCTGGTCAAAGGTTACAAGAGGATCAATGCTCGTCTCAATTAATCCCCGGTTGTAGTGCTGAAGATGATGTAGTTCCAGCACTTCACGCTTGTGCCGTGTGATGTCATAGCCTGTGGCAAATGCCCCTGTTACCTTTCCTGTCTGGTCTTTGTATAGCGATATGTTAAATGCAACAATGGTATCGTTTTCATCCCCGGTTTCTATGACCAGTTCACAATCCTTTACCTCTCCCGTATCAAATACTTGCTCTACTGCATTGTTTGCTTTAACAGGATCACTAAAGAGATCAATAAAAGGTGTTCCTTTCAGTTCTCCCCGTTTTTCCCCAAAAATCCGGGCTGTTGTGTTGTTCACATCAACAATAATGCCTTTCGTATCAAAGATTAACAGAGCATCCTGACTAATTAAACGCAATTCTTTTTCCAGGAAAAGAAGTGGTGAATCTTGTATGGTCTTATTCATCTAAAACCCCAGATAAGTAGTAATTATGGTTTTTCTCTTATTTTATATATGTTACATTATTTTATATTAGTCTATTGTTAGGATTAAGTCTGGCATTTGTGTATACAAATCAGGTAATATATACACAAAATCAGGACATTGTAATATTCAAATATCGGAACGGGAAGTATCGGTCCATTTAGTTTTTTTATTTCTGATGCGGTTCAATATTGCCTGCACACCGCAAAAACTGATCAGCCATACATGGAACATTAATCCAACAGTCTTAACTAATATATGATCCTGCCCCTTTGACCAGAGCCTTAATCCATAGACAGGGACAACAGGTGTCAGCAAAAATGCAACAAAAGGCAGCGTCATGGACGTGAACCATGCCAGTTTCTGGTTCACAGGAATAGGGGCAGAGTAAAACCGCGCCATATTCTCCTCCACTCCCTCCAGTGCACCTGACATCCATCGTATCCGCTGGTTGTAGAGTTCTTCCAGGCTGGTGGGCGCCTGCTCACCCACTGTTGTTTCTGCCAGCACAGGTTTTTTGCCGCTGATGTACATACGCTGCGTGAATTCCAGGTCTTCACAGTATACATCTTCGTTGAGACTTGTACTATCAAGTGCCCTTGCATCTATCACACTGATAAGTCCATTGAATTGTTTGAACCCGTCAAAGCGTTCATACAGCTGGTACACGTCTGCGAAAAATGAATATTCGGCAGCGATTATCCTGGCCACCCCCCCTGAATCCTGGTTGGTGATGTAGCGTGAGCCGCTTGCTATCACGGCATTTGCATCAATTTTAAGGGCATCGATGCACTTCAATATAAAATCTGGTTCGGGGCGGCTATCCACATCAAAAAGTGCAATGTAATCGGCATCCAGTATCCCATCCGGTCCCCTGATGGCATCCAGGCCGTCATTGACGGCACCACCCCTGCGCCCACGTGTATCAAACCGGGCCAGGTAACCAATGTTTCCGGACTTCAAATACCGGATGCGATGGTCAGGTCCTTTTGGACAATCTGTTATGTAGGTGATATTAACGCTCAGACCGGATGTATCCAGTTGTTTCAGTGAATCGACCGATTTTTGAATTATTGAAAGGGGTTCAAAAGGCGCAATCGGTATCATAATACAAACTTTTTCCATATGGGTATTATAAAAGTATTAATAGTTTATACAAATATCTGGAAATTTATATTGTCAGCCGGAACAGAGAAAATTATTCCGGGAAATGATAAGTTAAGACGCAAGGTATTTGCGCAGATAATGCTTAGATTTTTATCCGGATAAACTAACATATAGATTTATGGCAATTATCTCTGCAAGGAAAAGGCTTGAATCAATAGAGAGTGATGTCCTGCCCTCTATGTTTGCCGGAATAATCATAAAAGACGAGAAATGGCTAAATAAAACACTTGAAAAGACCCTGCCAAATCTTGAAAAAAAGGCCCTTGAGCTGGCATTGGAATGCAAAGCAGAGGGGGAATGCAGTGAAAATGAACTGTTGTGCGATGAAACCAGGATAAGGGAATTATTCAAAGAAACCCGCTCAAAACTTGAAAACGAATTTATGGTAAGGATACGTACAAGTTAAGGTACTGTTGTTTAGCGGGCATACAGATTGAAATGAGAAAAATGCCCGTGCATTGAAATAAATATAAGCATATCTTACTATCGATCTCACTCGTCACGTTACCTTTTCACTTTTCCCCCGCATCAGCGAAGTGATAACCCCAATCGCGCATATTACTGCAGCTACCATGAATGCATCATGAAAGCCGCCAAGGAAGGCCGCTTCATATACCAATCCCGCAGCCTGGTTGGAATGGAGACCGCTGGTGAACACGGCCCCTGATATAGCAATACCAGTGACCATACCAAGATTGCGCACCATACCAAGCATACCTCCGGCAATCCCAAGCCTGTTTTTCGGTACAGAACCCATAACAATGCTGTTGTTGGGTGACTGGAACAGCCCCATCCCCAAGCCTATCATTCCCATCCTGATCACTATATCAATAAATGTAGCATCCTGGTCCAGGTTGCCAAGCATGAACAGGGCCAGGCAGGAAATAGCCACACCCAGGCTGCTGAGGTAAAATGAATTCGTCCTGTCAGATATCCAGCCGCTTACAGGTGCCACCAGTGCCATGACCAGCGGCACAGCTATAAACGCCATTCCCACATGCTTTGGACTGTATCCCAGTATTTTTTCCATGTAAAAGGGCATGAGAAATATTACAGCAAACATGGCAACAAAGCTTAAAAAACCGCTGGCATTCGACGCCGAGAACGGCCTGTTACGAAACAGCGACAACTCCACCATGGGCTGGTCTGCCCTTTTTTCCACTATTATAAACCCAGCTAAAAAGATGGCAAACAGTATGGATAGACCAATTATTGCCGGTGAATCCCAGCCAAGTGAGTGTCCCCTTGTGATTACCAGCACCAGCGAAATAATGCTCAGGAACATGAGGATTGCTCCCTTTATGTCAAATTTCTGGCCGTCATGAAGCTGGTCGGGTTTCAAGGTCTTGAAGGCATACAATGTTCCCAGCAGGCCAACTGGAATGTTGATGTAGAAAATACTTTGCCATCCCACCCAGTAGATTAAAAAACCACCCAGTACCGGGCCTGTCATGGAACCGATACTGACAACCGTACCCACCAACCCCAGTGCTTTGCCCCGCTCGGTATGTGGAAACACATCTGTTATGATAGCAGGACTGTTGGCCATTAACATGGCGGCACCCAGCCCCTGCACTACACGAAACGCAATCAACTGGCCTGCTGTTGCGGACAGGCTGCACAGCCCCGACCCCAGGGTAAATATTAACATACCTGCCAGGAACATGGGCTTGCGGCCGTACATATCTGAAAGCCGGCCCAGGGTTAGCAGCAAAGTGGTAATGGTCAGCAGGTATGAGAGTATTACCCATTCTATGGTAGCTAAATCGGTGTTGAAATAGTCTGTCAGGGTAGGTAATGCCAGATTTATGATACTGGCATCAAGGGTAGCCATAAATATTCCAATGGAAACCACTAACATGGCGCGCCATTTGTATCTGGACTCAGGGTCGTTTTCCATGATATCGAAGTA
>DUIM01000193.1:0-971 GCA_013330355.1 Methanosarcinales archaeon | reverse complement strand
CAGGGCTCGGGCAGTTTATGTCCTCGGAACATATATTTTGTTATCTCCGGCACCCTGTCCTTATAATTCCTGTTAGATTTTTTCTCAAACCTAAGGATACATTGGCAAATAATACCATAGCAGACTAATGGAAATCCGTTAATCTTTTAATATATGTAAGCCTTTAAAAGGCCGGATTTAGCCAATGCTAAAATTTTTAATAATTAAAAATAACCAGAATCAATAGAGGGATATATCTAATAATACTTATGAAAAAGGAGGAATTCAATGGATCCATCAACAATGTTATATCTTGCCCCCCTGGCAGGATTATTAAGTCTGGTATTTGCCGGTATTTTTGCTAAGGGCGTACTCAAGAACGACCCCGGCACACCGGAAATGCAAAAGATAGCAGCCGCTATACAGGAAGGTGCAATGGCATACCTGAACCGCCAGTACAAGACCATTGCCATTGTGGCAGTGATACTGGCAGTTATTATTTTCATTGCACTGCCAAAAGAAAACGGTTTGAACATGAAGACCACAATAGGGTTCCTGGCCGGAGCTGTAAGTTCGGCACTGGCAGGATATATAGGTATGAACGTCTCGGTCAGGGCCAACGTCAGGACCGCCAACAAGGCCAAGGAGGGGGTCAAAGGGGCCATGGACGTAGCCTTTAAGGGCGGCGCAGTCACAGGTATGGCCGTGGTTGGCCTGGCACTGCTGGGTACCAGCGGCTTCTTCATCCTGTTCGGTGCCAAACCCGAAAGTGTGGACATGGTAATAGGCTTCGGGTTCGGGGCCAGTCTCATCAGCCTGTTCGCCAGGGTTGGCGGCGGTATATTTACCAAGGCAGCCGATGTGGGTGCGGACCTGGTAGGTAAAGTAGAGGCCGGTATCCCGGAAGACGACCCGCGCAACGCTGGTGTCATCGCAGATAACGTGGGCGATAATGTAGGCGACTGCGCCGGTATGGGTGCCGACCTGTTCGA
>DUIM01000062.1:4746-6200 GCA_013330355.1 Methanosarcinales archaeon | reverse complement strand
CAGGATGCCTGAGGCCAGTGGAGTGGTACCGCCGAATGGAATAGTCTCAAGATACCGTTTTGCTCGTTCCACTGATGACGTAAAGGGTAGTATAAGTTCGCCTTTCCGGCCGCTGTACGTGACCAGCGATACCTTATCCCTCCGCTGGTATGCATCCTTTAACAACGCCACGATCACGTTGCGGGTGATGTCTACCTTATCCATCTCATCCATGCTGCCGCTGGTATCCATCACGATATTGATGAGAGTGGCAATACGCCTGCGCCTGACCTTCTCCCTGTAATCGCTCTTCTTGACCCTGATCTTGCCATTCTCAGCATGCAGTGCCGCCGCCCTTATGGTTGGGGCCACTGCAATATCGGTAACTTCGCCGTCAGGCAGGCGGGATCTCACATACCTGCCACGCTTTCCTTTGGTCAGGACCTCTGCCCTTCTACCGCTCTTCATCTGGCTGGTGACCAATTTATTTTTTCGTTTCCTGGCAAAGTCGTTGAGTATATTTCTTACGATCTTTTCATCTGATCTAGCCCCAATTTTAGTATCTTCAATTATAGTTTCCTCCACAACTTCAAGCTCTTTATCACTTGGGGCTTTGTGTACTGGCGCTATTAACTCGGATGTTCCCGGTACCGGGGCCACATAGGTAGGCGTATGGTATATAGGAGTGCGATGATCCGCCTTTGTTACAGGTTTTGGTTCTATCTCTAAAATAGCATTGGTTCTCTTACGTTTCGGGATAGGAATATCATCGAACACCTCGCAAAAAATATCGTATGGGTCCAGCACTACATAGGACATGTCTGCCATAATGTAGGCATGAACCACTTCGTCCAGGCGGATCTGGTCCTTTAAACCCACCAGCAGTTCTTTGATATAATCAGAATCGTCCTTGCCGAACTCATTGATCTCAGTTTTAGGTATCCTGATCGCCAGGAGGGGTTTGCCGATATGGAATACTTTAATGCCGTATTCCCTTTTCAGGTTATTTCGCATCCTACCGGCAATGATATCGCTCATTTCTCTACCAGGCGTCTTAACAGTTCAACGCTGAACTCTTCCTCTTCGAACGGCCGCTTTCTCATCCTGTGCGGCAGTACCATCTCGGCAGCTTCCACAATATCCTCATTGGTGACCCGGTCCCTGCTCTCAAATGCCGCATTGGTACGGGCAGTCCTCTCGATCATGATATCTGCCCTGTGTCCATCAACATTGAATTCTATACATATTTCAGCTATGGTCTGGAGATTATCCCTGGTAGTGACCACTCTCGAAAGCATCTGCTGTGCCTTTACTATCCGGGAATTCAGACGGTCCTGTTCCGGCTGGAACTCTTTCCTGAAACCATCAGGGTCGTCATTAAATCTATTGGTCTGCTCCACGATTTCAACTCTTTGTTCCAGGTCCTGGATACCCACTACTTCTACCTGTAGGGCTATCCTGTCCAGCAGTTGGGG
>DUIM01000062.1:1416-4331 GCA_013330355.1 Methanosarcinales archaeon | reverse complement strand
CCCATGGCCGCCGCATCAAGAAGTGCATCCACTACAAAATCATCCAGCAGGTTAATCTCGTCCACATACAGGATGCCGCCGTTAGCCTCGGCAAGGATGCCTGGTTCATATGCTTTGAGACCATCGGTGACGGCCTTTTCGATATCCAGGCTGCCAACCACCCGGTCTTCAGTGGCACCTACAGGCAGGTCAACTACATTCATTAGGCGTTTTTCAGTAGTGATCGCCCCTTTATCTTTGCGCATCTGGCATTCCCAGCAGAATTTTTCTTCGTCGTGGGGATTGCAGCTATATGTACATCCCGAGACCACTTCGATCTCTGGCAGTATCTCAGCCAGACCCCTGATGGCAGTGGATTTGGCAGTCCCCTTCTGACCCCTGATCAACACTCCGCCGATGGAAGGATTTATTGCGTTCAGGATCAGGGCACGTTTCATCTTCTCCTGGCCTACAATGGCTGTAAAGGGATACAGTACCCTGTGAGTCTTGGTCTTGGTCTTGGTCTCGATCCTGGCCTTCATAATCTGTCTGGACTCGTACACTTCTTCCACTTTCGGGACTTCACGGATATTACCATGAATACTGATATTGCCCATTTTTATCGCCTCATTATTAATAGATAAAATATCTGAATAACATCGTGTAAATTAATGCAATTACTAAAAAGAACATAGAAAATACAAAACATGCAAATACTATTTTCATGCGCCCGGCCCTTTCTTTTTTTGAGACTGCATGCGTTTCATAGATTGAGACCAACATTGTAATAAAGAAAAAAATCGCTGATACTATAAGCAATGTCCCTACAACCAGGACAAATTTTGCTTCGAATGTCAGGATTGCCTGAGGGTTTATTAAACTTAGTAAGAATTCATTTCCTTTTGCTTCATATGCTGCGGTCACCATTATTACTACGTATAAAACATTACCCACACCCATAATGGCTGAAGATAAAGCAGCACTAAGTAATGTTATCAGCGAACCGATGTCAGGTATATCAAGGTCCATCTTCCATTCATTTTCCATTTATTTCACCTAATTTCGATGTGCTAAGAATCATTATATTAAGATATATACTTGATATAAAGATATTTACCTGAATGATACAATCCGGATAATTATTATTTATCTCCTGATCTGCATAAAATCAATCGAAAACATTATAAATAAGTTGTTACTTACATAGTATTATTGGGGCATTAAACGGCATCGTATCCATCCCCTCCGATCCGTCAAGCCCCATTACTTTTCATATATGGTTTTTATCTGATCGGTGTGCCGTTTTCCACTTTACTTTCGGGCTGCAACAGCACTGCTCCGTTCTCATCGGCAGCCAGGATCATTCCCCTTGATTCCACGCCGAACATTTTGGCAGGTTTCATATTTGCCAGCAGGATAATTTGCCTGCCCACCAGTTCATCGGCCACATGTGTCAGGGCAATACCCGCCACCACCTGTCTTGGGATATCCTCTCCGATATCAATCTGGAGTTTTAGTAATTTATCAGACCCTTTTATGGCTTCGGCAGAAACTACAGTCCCTACCCTGATATCCATTGTATTGAACTCCTCAAATGTAACAACAGGAATAACAGGGACCTGCGGTGCGGATTTTTCCTCTTTTGCCATTGCTTCGGCTATTCGTTTGTTCATAATAACCTCCATCTCGTCTATCTTCTTATCATCTATCTTTGTGAACAGTATTGCAGGTTTTGGCAGGGGCCTTTTGGATTCCAGTTCCACCAGCCCTTCATCATACTTCATCTGGCTGACATCGCCCTTTTGCCCCAGGTGACCCCACGCCTCATTCATCTTAGTTGGTATAACTGGCTCAAACAGCAGTACCAGTGCCTTTGCGACCTGGAGGCAGTCCTTGACCACTCCTGCACAGGCAACCCGGTCATTCTTGATCAGGTGCCAGGGTTCTTTTGACTGGAAATATGTATTGCCGTATGCGGAAAGGCCCATTATTATGTCAATTGCTTTCTTGAACTCGTATTCTTCCATGGCCACTGTTACTTTTTGGATTGTGCTGCGTATCTCATCCAGCACCTTGTCAGATACCGCACCCTCGGGTACCTCACCAAAGTTCTTATGCGTGAAATGCAGCGTACGATAAAGGAAATTTCCCAGTGAACCCACAAGTTCGTTATTCACCTTTTCCTGGAATACTTTCCATGAGAAGTTCAGGTCCTTGGTGTGTGAGGTGTAGCTGGCCAGGTAATAGCGCAGCAGGTCTGGTTGAAATCCGTGATCCAGGTAGTCATCGTTCACCCAGACCACATAACCCCTGCTCTTGCTGAAGGTCTTATCATCGATCTTCACCATGCCCGAAGCCACCACGGCTTTCGGTAGCGAATAGCCTGCACCCTTTAACATAGCGGGCCAGAATATGCAGTGATGGTAGGCAATATCCTGGCCGATGAAGTGAATGATACTGGAATCACCCTGCCAGATATCTTTCCAGTCCAATCCGGCATTATTGCAATACTCTTCTGTGAACGAGATATATCCTATTGGGGCATCAACCCATACATATACTACCAGTTCGTCATGACCCGGGAACCTCACACCCCATTCAAGGTTGCGTGTGATGCACCAATCCCTAAGTTCCTGATTAACCCATTCCCTGGCATAGTTGCGGGCATTGGATGTCCCCTCCAGGGTTTCCAGGTATTCCAGCAGGAAGTCCCTGAATGATGACAATCTGAAGAAGAAATGCTCTTGCTCACGATATTCTGCCTTGTTTTCGCATATCTTGCATGTCGGTTCCAGTATCTCTCCCGGCTCCAGGTGCCTGTTGCATCCCTGGTCACATTCGTCACCTCTTGCAGGTGATTCACAGTGGGGGCAGATACCTTCCACATAACGGTCAGGCAGGGATCGTTCGCAATGGTTGCAGTATGCCAGATCTAT
>DUIM01000062.1:0-1036 GCA_013330355.1 Methanosarcinales archaeon | reverse complement strand
TTGTGGTTCACAGCCCCGTCTGTAGTGCCGAAGTAGTTGAACCGGATGCCCAGTTTTTTAAATACTTCGTCAAAATGATGGTGGTATTTTTCAATGAGTTTACCAGGAGTGGTATTTGTCTGTTCGGCACTGACGACTATAGGTGTGCCGTGAGTATCTGAACCGCATACAAAAATGGTTTTCAGGCCCTGTTTATGCAGGGACCTGACAAAGATATCGGCAGGGATGTATGTGCGCAGGTGTCCGATATGGCATTCACCATTTGCATATGGCAGTCCGCACGTGACCAGGACGGGCTTATCAGCAGGGAAATTTGACATTGATTTTGAATCCTCCATAATAACAGTATGTTTAAAGCAGTATGCCTAATGTGATATGATGCTCATGAATGAATGTTAATTCTAAAATATGTTTCCCCGATCAGATAAACGGGCATGAATAACAAGGTGAAGTAAGACCGATGCTGATAAAACGGATAATACCGTGTCAGGACGTTACTTTTGATGAGGCTGGCGGGTTCGAAGACCTGCGCAGGGCAGGGATCCGGTTGAACTGGCCAGGGATGGTGCGTATGATGGATATGATATACTTATTACCAGGGCTATATCTGATGTGATATACATTCCAGTGATTGTCTCGTGAGGGGGAGAGAGGCCCGAGCACATGTACGATGCGTTTGTGGATGGGCATGCAGATATGGCACTGGCTGCAAGTATTTTCTATTCCGGTGAATATTCTGAGGGGATGTTAAGGAATTTTCAATGGAAAAAAGCGTTCCTGTGAGGATTGTGGAATCTGGTCAGTCCCAGCAGCAGGAGGAACCTATCGGTCATATGGGAGTTTAGTAATTATCCGAATTAAAGTTAGGCATGTTACTGAACTTTAATGTTCAGTTAATGAAGGATGGAATTATAATAGGTTTGTGAATAATTTGTAAAGCTCTTCACTATTGCGATATTATTTTAGAGTAGAGCACATACTGAAAATATAAGACTAAAATTCATACATATTGAAAAACTTTGCGTTCTTTGCGGTG
>DUIM01000052.1 GCA_013330355.1 Methanosarcinales archaeon | reverse complement strand
ATTATTACAGGTATTAAACATGAGGCTGTACAAAGATTAACTGATGCTGGTGCCAACCTGGCCCCCATCACTACTGAAAAGTCATTACTCGAC
This sequence comes from Methanosarcinales archaeon, assembly GCA_013330355.1. Taxonomy (GTDB): domain Archaea; phylum Halobacteriota; class Methanosarcinia; order Methanosarcinales; family Methanocomedenaceae; genus Methanocomedens_A; species Methanocomedens_A sp7939u. The sequence continues at coordinate 3,328 of DUIM01000052.1, read as the reverse complement.
GGTCTGCGATATACTATAGCAATGGTAGATGAGGAAGAATAAGGTGGAAACATGGTCGAAACCAAGAAAGAAAAGCTGGATCAGGTGTTGGCCAAATTTATGCAGGTCGGACAGATAAAAGCAGTTGGTATCGTGAGTGTGGAAGGACTGCTGATAACATCTATAATGCCGCCTGATATGAATGAACGTATTGTAGGCGCACTATGTTCGACAATTATTGCAAGTGCGGAAACTGCAAGTTCCCAGATGGGAACCGGAGCGGTATCTGAGGTAAACATTAAAACCGAACATGGGATATTGCTGCTCAAACCTGCAGGAGAAAAGGCATTGCTTTTTGCCCTGGCTGAAGTGGAGGCCCAGTTCGGATTGATTACACTGGAGATAGAGATTCGGGGTAAAGAAGTCCAGGATATACTTGAAGAGGTATAGGATAATGGACTTGAAAAAAACCTACATTCCACGGCTGGATGATATTTTTGGTGGAGGTGTACCGAAGGGAAAATCGATGTTGTTCCAGGCAATGCCTGGTATCATGTCTGATGTCTTCGGGTACCAGATCATTTCGCAGCGGGTACATTCGGACAGTGAGGTCGGTTTTATTTATACTAATACCCGGATGCCGGTTGAGATAGAACGTGTATTTGATAAATATGGATGGGACCTGAAAACCCCCTTGAATTCGGGGCAGATATTCTTTATTGACTCTATCTCAGCAATGATGGGTGTGCCCCCGATGGGCAAGTACATTATTGATGATCTTGCAAAAAGCGCAGAAATAGTTTTACCTGCAATTGAAGATATCGCAGGTGGAACAGCAGTGATTGAAAACGTAGCCACTTTAATTGATTCTATTGGTGCGGATAACACAATAAAATGTATAAAGATGTTGAATGAGGCTGCCGCTAAGCATGAAGTGAATATTATATACCTTTTCACCAGATGGGATTACGAAGACCGGCTGGTAGAACAATTAAAAAACCTGGTCGATTGTGAAGTACAACTTTTTAGTATTGAAGAGAAAGTAATGTACAGACAGGTATTCATGGTGGTAAAATCCAACTGGACCAGGGCATCCAAATGTAAAATATTCTTTGAGCTTACTGAACCCGGTGGGGTTAAGGTATTTATTCCAAAACTCCTGGTAACCGGACCCTATAATGCAGGGAAGACCACTTTTGTCCATGCGATCACAGAAAAGGCTGTTTCTGTGGAGCGGCAGGCATTTGAACTGTTTCCGACTACAGTAGGACTGGATATCGGGCACATGGATTACAAAGGTTTTTCTGCTGATGTCTTCGGCACTCCCGGGCAGGAACGGTTTGACCTGCTGCTGGAACCGCTGGCAAGGGAGGCGATCGGCACGTTTATTGTAATTGACTCGACAAAACCTGATACGTTTGCACGGGCAAAGGAAATGATCAATATGTGCAGGGCAGAGGCTTTACCGAAGGTAATTGTTGCAAATAAGCATGACCTCCCTGGTGCCCTGGGATCTGATGAGATAAAAAAGCGAATGGCTTTATGGGAAGATGTATCTATAATACCTGTTTCCGCCCAGAAAAATGAAGGTGTGGATAAAGCACTTGATACACTTTTCGATCTTATATACCGAGTTTAAATGATACCTAAAATCAAGACTGGGATTGCGGCTTTTGATGATTTGACAGGTGGTGGATTGCCAGATAACACCATTACACTTATCTACGGTCCTCCCAAGACAGGAACGTCTGTATTTTGTTACCATTTCCTGCAACAGGCAATATCTGATGATGAATTCTGCTTATATTTAATGACAGATTATAACTTATTCCAGCTTGAAGAAAAAATGATGCAATTCAATTGGTTCATCCACAAATATTTGCAAAAGGAAATGTTGTATGTACTGGACATTGCCTCCGGGTCAATTGGTGTAACACAAAAGGAAACTGCTACGTTCAAGATATCTTCTCCACAGAACCCAACTGAGATGGTCAGTAAGATAATTGAAGATTTGCAATCTATCTACCAGAAAACCCATAGATTCAGGTCTGTTCTTGATTCGACGACAACACTGTTTTCGTTCAATTCCCCTATACTTATTGTACGTGTACTCAAGTCATATGTCATGAGGATCAAAGTGGCCGGAGGTACCGGGATAATTGCTTATACCGAAGGGGCTGCGGACTCCCAGATCGAAACGATGTTAAAGGCAACAGTAGATAACATTATACATCTGGATGGTGAGAAGATCAATGTTGAAGCAATGACCGGATGTGATAATGTTTCAGCTAATTACAAGATCACTGATGAAGGTTTTTGTATAATTTGATCATCCAAGAATCTGTTTTGTCCGCCTTGCAAGCATGATGATGCCTATGGCTACTATACCCATTCCGAGATTTCTGAAAAATCCTGCATAAGGATTTTCTACAAAGGCGGCAAATATATATCCGGTATGTATTATACTGCCCAGCAGGATGATATACCAGCACTGTTTCCAGTATTGAAGCTTTGTTGATTGAATCGCAAAAATACTTGCATATATCCAGAACAACTCGATTATAAGCCTGATAATTAACTCTGCTGTAATCGTCACAATAGATAATCTGTTTGCAAATAATGATATAACTATTTATTCTATCTGACTGCATTTCCAGCAATTACGATTTCCGTATATCCTTTTACGGTCGTATTTGTAAAAAACGCTAACATATCCAAAGGTTTATCTAAAATAATTGCTTAGGGAAAGGATGCTGTAAGCACTGAGGGCTCGTGGTCTAGCAGGTTATGACGTCGCCTTGACATGGCGGAGGTCCGGAGTTCGAATCTCCGCGGGCCCATCTACTCAGGCCAGTAGCGGGCCGCACACGTGTGGAGCCCTGCAGGCTCCATACGTGGACTGTATATTCATACGAATTACAAAAGCGGGCTGCGCTGGATAAAACGAAGATTTGATATACCATTAAAGAGAAGTGAACATTCCTACCTGCCCAGGTAGCTCAGTCTGGGAGAGCGCTGCCCTGAAGAGGCAGTTGTCCCCGGTTCAAATCCGGGTCTGGGCATTTATTTTTTTGTGTTGTTATTTACAATAGTCTGGTGGTACCGGATTGTGTTCCGGGCGTTGGGCCTTCTGCCACTCCTGTGCCTGCCAGTCGATTTTTTGGGGGGGCAATGGACATATGGATTTGTGGCGGTTTTATAGTATTTGTCGGTGGATTTAATTGTGTATCGATAATCACAGCCGAATAAGAAAGAGCGATTACTCGCTCTCCCTCTTCTAAAAACCGGACTTGCGACTTTCATCACATCCGGCTCAAGCCTTCCATAACCATTATCGGGCAGCAGTTTA
>DUIM01000149.1 GCA_013330355.1 Methanosarcinales archaeon | reverse complement strand
TCATTCGTCATTGTTCAGGATTGTACTACATACGACATTTTTGAAAAGGTATTTCAATAGTGATCCATATATATTACACTGATAATATAAACTATCGGAGTGAAAATTATGGAATATCTTGGCATAACAATTACAGCTGATTCCACCAGTAAAGAGATCGTACCAATTGCAAAGGCAATCCATGAATTGTTGGGACTTCCCATCACCATGCGAACGCTGAACAACCTGGGTGTGAGGATTGAAAAAGGTAAAGTACTGGACTATAAATATACCGGACCTACTCTGGAAAAGGCACTTGAGACCAACTCAACAATCAAGTCCATCCCCAAGACAGGGGACTATTCCGGCATACCTGTAGCGGTAACCACTATTAAAAATGAAGACGGATATGGAATTGCTGCTATAGGAATTGTGGATGTAGTGGGTACTGTTGACCTGGGAGCAGCGTTTGGAGATTATCCCGAGATAGTCAACCAGGTAAGTGATATCCTGAAATCCAGGATATCCACACCTTAATGCAGCGCTCAGTCAATCTATGGTTCCCATCTGTCATCTACAGGGAATTGTTCATTTATCCACATCAAGACACGTCCGCCGTGTATGATATAATATTTCCTGGACAGCACTGGAACACCACTGAAAACTCCCTCTCCCGTCCTCATTGCGATATTGAGAATATCCCTTCTAGTCTCTAACTTGTATTTCCTCAATATACGTCCTATTGGGATATCGGCCCGTATCAGGTCAGCTTTCATGCCCCCCGGCATCAGGTCTATGGGGGCAAGTGAGCGGGCGAACACATATGGTTTCCCCGAAACCTCGAGCACGACCTCCCTGTGGTTCACAGGGTCGCCCGATTTGATGTCAAGCAGTTTTGACTCTGCTTCGGTGGCTTCTCCCACTTCCTGGATACTGGTCACAACATCTACCTGCTGCTTTGTCATGACTTCCAGCAGGTATGTAACCGACCCGTCCGTTCCTGCACATATTCGCAGGGTGGTTGGGATATCAAGGGTTGTTAGCTTGTCCAGGGGTCCGGGTTTCATCTTCATACCTGAATTATGGAATAATTATTTCCCTATATCTTTTTTCGCTTTGCTGACCCGCTGTTTTGCAGTATAGCCTGTGGCATTATCAAGGAAATTCCTGAATCTCCTGTTGGTATCCAGTATCTCCTCGTCAGGGACGTTTGGGTTGGGCGTTGTATCCACGCACAGTTTCTTATCTACAATACTGGCCTCTATACGCGCAAGTGCGCCGTAACTGACAATGAGTTTTCCATCCTCTTCGGTCACAGGAACCTGGAAACTGTCTTGCAATACTTCTTTTATGCGGTCCATTTCAGGCTTGAATCCTCGCTTTAACTTGTATTCGTGAATTTATATCACCTTTATGTGTCTGTTGATTGCAGAATGATAAAATACTTTGCATTTTTTCGTAGTATATGATATTTCAGATTATGTACTTAATCAGAAAGACTTTTTACATATCTACAAAAGCCAGGTTTTACACCAACACTAAAATTTTTAAAACTCAATCAATTCAATCATTTCAATCATTTAATCTATTAGTAGACTCAATATATGATTGTATGTCACTCCCCACAGTATGCCCTAAGACAGGATCAGGTCCATGTACTGGCAATAAATGTAATATGTACATCCTGGAATGGCGATCGAATGAAGAATACTGCATTATGGGGTATTACTCTACCCCTGACCGGAAAAACCTGGGCGAACCGATAGTGGATAATTATGCAGCCAGGGTAAAATCAACCAGTAAAAATTCTACTAAAGCAGCAATCTTTGTCGATGCCGGGTCAAAGTCCGACAGCCTCCGGGAAACTGGAAAACCAGAGCATCAGCCCAAACAGGCAGCCGATGATAAAACATCAAATGTCAAAAAAACGAAGAACATTACAGATCTGGGTGATGTCCCTGACGATTATGAAGAGCAGTTCTGGGACAAAAACTGATCATTCAATAGCCATCCATACAAGGTCTGCCAGATCAAGCACTTTTACTCCCGTATCTGACAGATTCCTGAAACAAAGAGGACATGACGTCACCACATAATCTATTCCGGCCGGGATATTCTCTTTTAATTTCCCTGCCATGGAACCCGAGAGTTCGGGATATCCCAGCCTGACACCGCCCCCTCCGCCGCAGCAACTGGCTTTTTCCCTCGACGCATCCATCTCCACAAGAGTGCATATTTCTTCAATAACATTCCTGGGTGCATCATATATCCAATGCGCCCTGCCAAGGTGGCACGGGTCATGATAAGTGACTGAGATGTCAAGTCTTCTTGTGCATAGCCTGTCAAGCCTTTCTGCCAGGAACTCTGAAAGATGCAATACGTCAAAACCCTGGTATTGTTCCTTTAGCATGGAAAAGCAGCCGGCACAGCCAACAATGACCGTATGTGCACCCGCAGCCTCTATCTGCCTGGAATTATGTGCGATAAGATCAGATGCGTCCAGCCCCAGCCTGAATAGCGGCGAACCACAGCACTGCTCGTCCTCCAGGAATCCGACCCCGAACATTCTTAGTATTCCGTAAGTAGCCGCAACAGTGGACTGATACCTGTATGATGCCAGACACCCTGCAAAATATACATATCCCGAATCCCCGGGAACCCGGGTTTCGGTGAGCCATGCCGTCCTTGATGATCTGTCCCCAAGCGAATTGCCAGTATCCTTGATGCGCTCCTGCATTTCTATCTGGTGAGGGGACGCATGTCCAAGTGCCACAAGTTTACGCCGGGCTGCCCTGGTCACCTGGTGCGGGTCTGCACCTGACGGGCATTCAGTAACACACTGCTGGCATGTGGTGCATGTCAAGATACTCGTGATCAAACTATTTGAAGGCTCAAGCCCAAAAGCCATTCCTTGTGCCATTAGCATCCTGCCCCTGGGTCCTGATGATTCCCAGCCCTCTACCTGCCCGGGAGGACATACCGTGCGGCAGCGGCCACACTTTACACACTTGACAATGTCCCTGAGATATTCCTTCATTCCAGACCCACCTTCTGTGGGTTCATAATATTATAAGGGTCCAGCGCCTTTTTGATAGATACCATGACCTCAAGTGCGCTGCCGTGCTCTTCAGTCATATACATCCCGCGGGCACTTCCAATACCGTGCTCCCCTGAGACTGTGCCGCCCAGCAGCAAGGCCGCCCTGTGGATATCATCAGCCGCCTGTTTAATCACTTCCCACTGTTTCTCATCAAGCGTATCAATGGCCATGCCTGTGTGCAAATTGCCGTCTCCTGCATGACCGTAGGTCATGATAGTAAGACCGTGCTTTTTGGAGATAGCACGAATTTCCCTGAGCATCTCAGGGATAACTGAGAGGGGTACTGCTACATCCTCGCCTATATAGACCCTGGTCTTTCCCGGACTTAGTCGTGTCACAGCGGCACCTGCCAGGCGACGTGCAGCCCATAGCTCTTTCATCTCTGACTCTGAACCGGCTATCCTGACATTAAACGCTCCAAGTTCCTTGCAGCAGTCTGCCACATTTACTGCATCTGATTCCACGCTGCAGGGTGCACCATCCACCTCGATAAGAAGCAGGGCTTCGCAGTCCGGGATGTTAAGATCCGGATCATACGCATTTACTGCCCGGATGGTTGTACTGTCCATCAGTTCGCAGGCAGAGGGCACTAACCCACGGCCCATTATGGCAGATACTGCATTGCCTGCAGCTTCCAGGTCATTGAAATGGGCCAGCACTGCCGCCCTGGCTTTGGGTAGCGGGTGTATCTTCAACCTGGTCCCTGTAATGACGCCAAGGGTGCCTTCCGAACCAACCATTAATGCAGTGAGGTCATACCCTGATGCCGATTTCATGACCTTGCCTCCGGTCTGGATTATTGTACCGTCCGGCATCACCACTTCCAGGTCCAGTACGTAATCAGTAACTGTGCCGTATTTTACCGAGCGCATACCACTGCCCCTGTTGGCAATAAGTCCGCCCAGGGTGCACATCTCGCTGCTGCCCGGGTCCGGCGGGAAGAAGAAACCGTAGGGTTCAAGTGAGCGGTTCAGGTCTGCGTGAATGAGTCCGGGTTCCACCAGTACCTGCAGATTCCTGATGTCAATATCAAGTAGCTTGTTCATCCGGCTCATATCCAGCACGATACCGCCTCGTAAGGGTACTGCACCTCCGGCAAGGCCTGTGCCTGCGCCCCTGGCAGTGATGGGTATGCGGTGCATGTGTGCCAGTTTGACTATTTCCGATACTTCTGTTGTGGTGCATGGCATGACCACATAATCAGGTGTGCCTGTTATGTATGAAGCGTCAGAGGAATAACAGTACAACTCAGCCGGGTCATTGGAGATGCGGGATGGGGTGACGATATCCTGGAGATTCTTTAGTAGATTCATGTACTGATGTGTGATTATTATTAATTGTTTATAAGTTTCTGCAAGGAATATCATTTTTAGATTTATACATGTAAATTATAAATTTCCGGTATTATCTCTTGCACAAACATTTTATATACATAATTATACTGGGAATGCGTGATACAATGAAAATAGCAATACTTGGCGGAACTGGAAGTATTGGGGAAGGACTTGCTCTCAGGTGGGCTGTTAAACATGAAGTGTTTGTCGGCTCAAGGAAACTTGAAAAAGCACAAGCTTCAACTGATAAATACCGAGAGATACTGAAAGAATCGGGAGATACCTGTACTATCACAGGATGCCTTAATCCGGATGCTGTTGACCAGGCCGAAGTGGTTGTACTATCAGTGCCATATGAGCATGTATCGTCAACAATTGAAACAATTAAACCATACCTGAAGGACCAGATCATCATCTCTATTGTGGTGCCGATGACAAAAAATGGCCATTTTCTCTATACACCACCGGACTCCGGTTGTGCGGCTACGGAAATCCAGAGTTTGCTTCCAGAAGGTGTAAAACTGGTTTCTGCTTTCCATAATGTCTCTGCTAAAAAGCTTGCCGATATCAAGAATAAACTGGATATGGACGTATTCATATGCGGGGACCATGAAAAGGCAAACAATGTGGTGAGTGATCTGGTAAAGGATATCCCTGGTTTAAATCCAATGATGGCCGGGCCCCTGGAGGTTTCATGCATGGTGGAAAGTATCACTCCCTTGCTGGTAAACCTGGCTGTATTAAATAAGAAGAAGCATCTGGGAATAAAGAGTGTATGATCGGGGAGATTTTATTCATCATCATTCCCATTTCGATATCTAATAATTTACCAGTTGATCATGAAACAGGATAATTGAACAAACTATGTAATACATTATAAAAAATCAGACGTGTATCCATTTTTAATCAGGTGACTCCCAATGACAATGAACCTAACCCATAAAATAATCTCATCCCATCTCGCCAAAGGCGAGATGACACCCGGTAGGGAAATAGCAATAACAATAGACCAGACCCTGACCCAGGACGCCACCGGCACTATGGCGTACCTCCAGTTCGAAGCCCTGGACATTCCACAAGTAAAAGTACCCCTGGCAGTCAGCTACGTTGACCATAATATGCTCCAGGCCGGATTCGAGAACGCAGACGACCACCGCTTCTTGCAGACATTTGCCAATAAGTACAAAATACAATTCTCAAAACCAGGCAACGGTATCTGCCACCAGGTAAACCTGGAGCGGTTCTCAAAACCCGGTAACACTATGATAGGCTCGGACAGCCACACCCCAACAGGCGGGGGTGCGGGCATGCTGGCTATCGGCGTGGGGGGACTGGATGTTGCAGTGGTAATGGGCGGTGCGCCCTATTATGTGACAATGCCAAAGGTGGTTGGCGTGAAATTGACAGGCAAACTCAAGCCCTGGGTATCTGCAAAAGACGTCATCCTGGAGATGCTGCGGCGGCTCACAGTGAAAGGCGGCGTTGGCAAAGTCTTCGAATACTACGGTCCGGGCGTGAGTACCTTATCCGTACCTGAGCGGGCCACCATCACAAATATGGGTGCCGAACTGGGAGCAACAAGCTCTATATTCCAGTCTGATAATGTAACTAAAGAATTTTTCAGGATGCAGGGCAGGCTCGATGACTGGAATGAGATATCTGCAGACCCTGATGCAGAATATGACGAACACATCGAGGTCAACCTTGGCGAACTGGAGCCCATGATGGCAAAACCAGGCTCTCCTGATGCAGTTGTAAAGGTGTCTGAGGTAGAGGGTACACCTGTGCAGCAGGTAATTATCGGTTCATGTACCAATTCCAGTTACAAGGACCTGATGCTGGTCGCCAAAGCAGTAAAAGGTAAAAAGGTAGATCCTGGCGTTGGCCTGCATATCACACCAGGTTCCAGGCAGGTGCTGGAGACCATAATCCGCAACAGGGCACTGGCTGACATGGTCTCGGCAGGTGCACGTATCATGGAAGCCGCATGTGACGGATGTATCGGACTGGGTTCATCCCCTCCTTCGGGTTCGGTATCCATCAGGTCTTTTAACAGGAACTGGTCCGGGCGCTCGGGTACTATGGATGACAGTGTCTACCTGGCCAGCCCCGAGGTCTGCGTGGCAGCCGCACTTACCGGAAAGATAACTGACCCGAGAAAACTGGGCGAGTACCCGAAGGTGGAATGGCCTGAGAGTTTTGTTACTGATGACTCTATGGTAATCAGGCCGTCGGATGACCCGGAAGCTGTTGAGGTGATACGGGGTCCGAATATCAAACCCCTGCCTAAAGCCGAACCCTTAACAACTGATCTTGAAGGTGAGGTACTGATTAAACTGGAGGATGACATCAGCACAGACGGTATCATGCCGGCAGGCCCGAAGATACTACCCCTGCGCAGTAATATTCCTGCCATTAGTGAATATGTGTTTTCACAGATCGACCCGGATTTCCCTGCCAGGGCAAAAGAGAAGCATGGTGGTTTTATCATTGGCGGCGATAACTACGGCCAGGGTTCAAGCCGGGAACATGC
>DUIM01000049.1 GCA_013330355.1 Methanosarcinales archaeon | reverse complement strand
CAACCGGACAAATGGGTCACACCGACCCTGAAGTGTTTGGGGAGGGTCTGGAAGCAGTATGCACCGCACTTGCCAGAATGATCGCAAAAGACGGTGAAGGTGCCACATGCCTGATCGAAGCAAGGGTTACGGGGGCAGCAAGCGAAAGTGATGCCGTACTGGCTGCAAAGGCCGTCATCGCATCACCCCTTGTCAAATCCGCAATATTCGGGCGTGATCCAAACTGGGGCAGGGTGGTGGCTGCCGTGGGATATTCAGGCGCAGAAATGGAACAGGACCGTATCAGCCTGACATTTGCCAATAATTATACATCTGCCTCGCTGGTGGAAAAAGGCAGGATCATCAGCACCTCGGAAGATACGCTTAAGGAGATCATGGGTTCAAAAGAGGTTATCATAATGGTGGACCTTGGAGTGGGCAGCGGATGCGCCACGGCCTGGGGGTGCGACCTGTCCTATGACTATGTGCGGATCAATGCAGAATATACTACATAATGGGATTTTCATATACAAGATTAAGGAATGTAACGAAATAACTTGACTAATTTCATCCATGCGGATTAATAGAGTAATTCCATTCACCATGGAGATTATCGTGTTGAATGTTGATTTGTTTGGTCGTGGAAGGAATTGTTAATGTTTAAAGCATGGGTGTCAACTATGTGGTAGGACTCACCCTATTTTATTAGGTAAAATAGGTTTTGAATCCCAAACCCCTGTATATTCCTATTTCTACGTTGTATCGTCACGTAAAACAAAAATAAAAAAAGCATCAAGCCCGCCTATTTTTTAGCAGCCTCAAGCTCTTCCATCAACATCTTCTCGTACTTATCTGCAGCACTTGGTTCATCAGGTACAGGTTTCTTCTGCCTGCGCCCCGCCTTCTCCGCAGGTGCTTCAGCCGTAGTCCTTGGTATCGCCTTAAACTTGATCTTCTCCTTTACCCCGAACAACTGCTGGTCGGCAAAAGTAAGCATGTTCCCCACATGCGTGGGGATGAACATCATCCGGCCACTTGGTGCCGGGGTCGCAAAACATACTGATCAAACAGAGCCGTGAGATCCCCCTGGAGTCTATATGCAGCAGTCGAAAATTGCTGGTGCTATTTTTTTCCCAGGCCTTTTCAAGTATGAAATAAGTGGTAAAAAAAGTGGCTTAACTCCCTTCAACGCAACAGAACCACAATTCGAAATCTTTAAATATTATTTCATCGTATATCTAAAATTAGTTATATAGAATTATTTGGAGGTATTAGTGTTATGAACCATGTAAAGTTTTTATCAATAATTGTCGTCTCAATGTTATTGATAACCTGTTCAGCAGGAATAATAAGTGCAAAGAATGACAAAGTAACTGATACACTGAAATTAGAAGAAAAATATAAATTACATTTAGAAGAGGTAAGTGTTGATGGAGACAAAATTTGGTTACAATTAATCCAAAAAAATAATGTTGTAGATGATCTCATTGTATCAGAGGGTGAACATTTCGAAATGTATGACGATGAGGACTTAATTGTAGTGGGTAATTGTACTACAATTGCTGTTGGACTTCAATCATACTTAATTAAATTAACAGATCTCAAACAATATGATGAAAATGGTAATATGATATTTTCTCAAGAAATAGTATTGCTAGAGACAAAGAAAGTGAAGAATAAGCATTCATGACCCTTCGGGACACCCATAAGCATAAAAATGCTATTTTCACAGCAAATAGATGATATAGCAGCTATGCAGCATCATTAAATGATTACTGCTGGCTGCTTATTCTATCTATTTTCTATTTATATTACTTTAAGCGAGATTGTCGGAAAAACACTAAAATTGAAACATTCAGAATAATTAAAGTAATTTTACCGGCATACATCAATATATCGATTTTAGACTGTTATTTTATTAGGTACACTCTGGTTTGAATCATAACCCTGGTGCTTATTATTTCTACGTGGTATCGTCACGTAAAATAAAAATAAAAGAAGCATCAAGCCCGCCTATTTTTTAGCAGCCTCAAGTTCTTCCATCAACATCTTCTCGTACTTATCGGCAGCACTTGGTTCATCAGGTACAGGTTTCTTCTGCCTGCGCCCCGCCTTCTCCGCAGGTGCTTCAGCCATAGTCCTTGGTATCGCCTTAAACTTGATCTTCTCCTTTACCCCGAACAACTGCTGGTCCCCAAATATAAGCAGCACACCCATACACATCAGCACTGAACCGATCCACACAGCACTGATAAGCGGAATCTCCTTGATCACGAAACTATATCCGTTACCAACCCGGCCGCCGTACTTCACATGGTAGGTCCTGAACAGCTTTTCATCATCCATGATATTTGTCCACTCCACCCGCTCGAATGTGCCATCCAGGTTCTCATCATAAAGCTCGATCCAGTAAAGTGCCGCACCCGTTGCTACTTTCTTGCCGTCCCTGTAAAGGTTTATGTGGAAAGCATTCTTTGTCAGGCCTTCCACCATCCTGTCATTGGTGCTCACAGTATGTATTGCATCCCCATTGTTAAGTACCAGTTCAAGACCCAGAGGATTATCACTGTAATCCTTATAATTACCGTAATCGTCAAGCACCCCGGTGCTGACGTACTGTATCTCACCCAACTCAGAGTCCGCATAATTCATCCTGTAGGTCACATCAAAGGACTGGCTTACAATAACCCCAAGCAGCAGCAGGATAGTACCCAAATGTATCATGGTTATACCAGCAGGTTTCATCAATCGTTTACTGTCCTTCGTACCCCGGACATCCAGCACGAACCTGTACACAATAGCTGCCAGCGAGAACAGGAAGATAGGCACGTAGCTAAGCAGCGACAGGCTGCCCAACATCTGCGAGATACCCGAAGCAGTCTCGTAGAACGGGCTGGAATGGTTAATAACGTAATATTCAGGTCCGGGTACAATGAACGCACAGATTATGCTAAGTAATAATATAATAGACGCGGCAATAAGATACTTCTGTGCCCCTATCTTCTTTACAATAGGCTTATACGGCAGGCACACACCGATAATAAGCATCAGCAGCATAGTGAACGGGTATGCAATCGTATTAAAGAATTCCCGTTCAGTGGGATTGGCGTTCAGGTCCATCACCAGCTTGGAATAGATCGGTGCCGTAATGCCAAAGAAGGAAATAAAGGCGAGAATGATAAATACGATGGCTGTCAGGTCGAACAAGTGGGAATGGGTGAACAGTTTTCCCACTCCCCCTTCTTCATCCTTTGCATCCTTGATCTTCATAAAAGACAGGTATAGTACAACCCCCAGCAGTAAGATAGTTGACCAGAAGAAGATACTGGCACTGGGCAGCGCACCCACATCATGGGTGGATGAGACAGCACCGCTGCGTGCCACCCAGCCTGCATAGAGTGTTGTGATAAAAGTAAGTGTACCGAACAGGGGCGTAAGCACCTCATACTCCCTGCCGGTCCTGTACTTGTATGCCATGTGCATGTACATTGTGGTTATCATCCACACGATGAATGGTGTGGTCTCGTAAGGGTCCCATGCCCAAATGTTGCCAGTGCCTGATAGTGTACCCCACTGTGCAAGCTTGTATATCCAGGCACCACCGAGTACCAGGGTAATGGACATGGAGAACCATGAGAAACGTATCCACTGGCGCTGCACTTTCTCCCATTGCTTGCCTACGCCACTTGTTATCATAAAGGACAGGGCAGCAGCAAATGGTATCAGTGTAGTGGCGTATGCCACGAACTGGGTCGGCGGGTGTATGGCCATTATGGGGTCCTTCAATATGGGACGTAATCCCGCACCCTCAGCCATTGCATAGTTCACCGGGATATTATACTGGCTGCCCCAGAGATCGAACCAGGTCTGGAAGGGGTACATACTTGACTTGTAAGCGATCACGTAGGTGAACAGGGCACCCACAACCAGCATTATGATCACCATGCGCCTGAAGAACCTGGAATCCAGGTCATATCGTTCGCTTATCCATAATATTTGCAAAAATACAAGTGCTGTCCATAACAGCATCGCACCATCCTGCACCGCAATAGTAGCTACTAATTGGTATATTGGACTTAATAACGTGGATGAGTTCTGGGAAACATAGATAAACCTGAAATCAGAACTGAGGAAATAATTGATCAACAGCAGCATGGTCAGGACTGATAACAGGGCCGATATCCGGATGGTCCACCTGGCATAACCTGTTATTTCCTTTACCCCTGAATATTCACGGTACAGCAGCAGCAGTATGGATAATACACTAAATAGCAGCGTAATGTTAAGAAGTAGTGTTCCTAAATTTGTCATTAAAATCTTACCTGTTTTTTCAACGTAAGGAAATTATAAACGCATTTCGATATGAATATGGGTAATTTATATTAGTTTCAATCTTATCTTTTGACAGGATATGCAGAATATGCAGGATTGGATTGTATCCTGTCAATCATGTTTATCCTGTCTGTAATTTTCATTTTCTTGAAATTTCCACACTTGATGACAATCACATAGGATTGATACTATTTCAATCTTTTTGATAATGCTACTATCATGCAAAACACGATAACTTTAAATTTCTTTAGTTTCAATTGCAGGTGGGTTGATTATTTGAAAGTATTCAAATGTAAGATATGCCAGGAAGGTTATCTGGGGGATGCACCGCCGACTCACTGTCCGTTCTGTGGTGCCCACCAGCAGTATATGATCGAAGCAGAGGAATTTGAACTGCCGATATACACATTGACCGATGTATCCCGCCAGAATCTGGAAGAAGCACTGGATCTGGAACTTGGCAATGCAGAATTCTATTTCTGTGCAGCGGCCATGGCAGATAATGTGGCCGATGCTACCATGTTCAAGCGTTTGGCTAAGGTTGAGTCCGAACATGCTTCCACAATTGTCAAGGAATTGAAAAAACAGTCCCCTGATATCAGCCGGGACAGGGACATGTGCAGTAACATGAACCGGGACAACCTGATGGAATCCAACCAGCGGGAGACCAATGCGATTGTCCATTATACCCGATTTTTGGGTGAGGCAACTGAAGAGAGGATAAAAGAGATATTTACTTCTATTATTGAGATCGAAAAGGATCACCTGAGCCTTACAGATGGCAGGTTTTAGAGTTGGGAAATATTCTATCCCCTGCTGGATATTGATTTGTGCATTAGAGAGATTCTTTTGTATACTATCAAACCGGTTCTTTTCATTATTTCATTTTCACTTATTGGAATAAAGTAATATCTATTCAATGACTAATACAGGATTATGACCGAAAAACCGGAAGTAATCCTTGTTAAGAAACTGGAATACAAGCGTGTTGACTGCACCTGTGGGGTTGCTGTAATGTCTACCGACCCTTCACCTGATATAAGCGAAGCTATTAAAAATGTTGTAAGGGAGTTCGGTGCAAGGTTCAGTATACTGGATACTACTGTGCATCCGGATGCAGTGTCGAGGTATCATATTAAGGAACTGCCTGCGGTTGTAATTGAAGAGAAAACTTACCCTGCTGATAAAGGGGTAGTGAGGAAAGTACTGCGTGAACTTTCCAGGCAGATATGAAGATTGGATAAATTGATATTTTCAGGTTTTTACCAGAGTTATGGTGAAAATAAAATATGCTCCGATTGCGATGGAAGATATTTAGTGATGAGAAGCATGTGCCCACAGGCAAACCCTCGAATCCCTAAAGCCCGGCCCGGGTTCAGTGCAGCAGATTTCATAGAAAAGGTAAATTGGCCTTAAAAAAGAGTTTTAAGGCCCGCATGCTCCGGCCGGGATTTGAACCCGAGTCTTCGGCTCGAAAGGCCGGAATGATTGGCCGGACTACACTACCGGAGCACGATGCTGCATTGCAAATGATTAGATTATAGTCCCGGGCGGATTCGAACCGCCGTCGCGGGCTGTCCTCATCCCTGACCCTCAAAGAGTCTCGGGTTCCAAAGGCCTGCAGGATTGACCTCTACCCTACGGGACTGCAGGGTATCCTAATAGCGCATTAAAGTACTTATTCTTTATTGTCGTAAATGGGTAAAATTCCTGGACAAAGCTTGAATTATGCACACAGAAGAGACGTTACATCAAAACCTTTATGTCATTTCAATGCATCCATAGGCACCACTCTCCCTACCAAAAATTCTGTGCCCGGGTGGGGTAGGGGTTATCCTATAGGACTGTGGATCCTTCGACTCGGGTTCGATTCCCGACCCGGGCCCCATTCTATTTTTTACTTCAACTCATCTTTATAAAAAAGTACAGCTATTAGAATGAAAAAAAAGATGTATGACCGGAATAACCGATCGTTAAAAAAAGTTATTTTTTGTCCAGGTTATTCTTCAGTCGTTTACTCAACGTTTTCTGCAGCTTATTCAGCTACTTCTTCCGTTGACTCTTCGTTTGTCCCCTCTTCCCCGGCCCCGCCGCCAAGCAGTTCATCAATGGACTTGTTGCCGTATTCCTCTACGAGCACATTGATCTGGCTGACATCAGATGAAATCTCTTCACCCCTCATGGTCTTGCGGCGTCTCATACCTTTAACAAGTGAATTGAAACCCACTCCACCAGTCACAAGTATCTTTCGCCTGGGTGAACCGGGAAGACCCCTGCGCATGGGAAAACCGCCCTTATCAGTCCCGCCCTTTATTTTCAGGGAATAACCCGGAAGCCCTACAGCGTCCCCGCTTACTACATCACCTATACTTTTTCCAATGAAACCATTAGCATGGCCGCCAGAAATCTCTACCTGGTGTGCCAATCCTGTATTGCCGTCTGAAACTATAATTCGGAAATCTACCATTCATTATCTCCTTTATGGGATTATTATCATTATTATTATTTGAAATCAGATACGTAATCTATATCTGAGGTATAACGGACTTAACAGGCTATAAACATATTTAATATTATCGAGGTAAGATG
>DUIM01000097.1 GCA_013330355.1 Methanosarcinales archaeon | reverse complement strand
AGACATCGAAAAATTTGAAACCGTGAGCTATGAGCACAACTAAACGTAATTGGTTTAAATATAACAAAGCAAAAACGTGTAGATTTTAAATATTTCTCTCGCTATTGTTATTGATTTGGTGAAATTTAATGTGAACATCGATAAAATTTAAAATGTGCACGGCCGAATGGAACATCTAAAAATTGCAGTGTACTGGTTCAGTTGAGAGGAATATATTAAGTTAAAACATTTGTGACACACAGATTATTTATTCACCAAAAGCCTTATAGTACTCTTTTAACAAAACAATACTAAAAGGTGGTAAGAGTTGCCTGCAAAAATAAAAGTCGCTAATCCTAACAGGTGTATAGGTTGCTATAGCTGCATGCTTGCTTGCAGCCGGGTAAATGCAAACACGGTATCGCTCATAGACAGCGCTATCGATATCAGGACCTCAGGCGGTATCGAGAGCGGTCTTGAAATAATCGTTTGTCGCTCATGTATAGACCCACCGTGCGCACGGGCATGCCCCACAGGTGCACTCACACCACGAACCGGTGGCGGTGTAATATTAAACAAGGACCTGTGTAATTCATGTAAGAGCTGTGCCAGTGCCTGCCTGCCCCGTGCAATCCATTTTGACAAGGCAAACATGCCCGTTATCTGTACCCATTGCGGTACATGTGCCAGATTTTGCAGTCATGACGTACTTGAACTGAGAAAGACCGAGGTGCTATAATATGTGGTCCAACGTACTCTACATTGATCTTGATACAGGCGAGCACGAGGTAAAGAACCGTGCCGACCTGTTCGATAAATACCTGGGCGGTACGGGCGTGGCTACCCAACTGTTACTGGAAGAATGCCCGCCCGGAACCGACCCATTCTCACCCGAAGCCCCGATAATATTCAGCATAGGGCCACTTAATACAATCTTCCCGTGCGTATCCAAAACTGTATCCATGTTCAAATCACCCATGACAGGGGAACTGGGCGAGTCCCATGCGGGCGGGCGGCTGTCAATGGCCATGCGCTTTGCCGGGTATGACAGTATTGTAATAAAAGGCAGGGCAGAAAAACCGTGTTATCTATCCATCCACGACGATGAAGTTAATCTCAAGGATGCCACCAGCATCTGGAACGTATCCTCTGTCGAGGTCATAGGCAAGATACTAAGGGGAGTTGAGCCGGGAAAGGGCAGGCGCAGCATTATGCGTATCGGCGGAGCTGGTGTGAACATGGTGCACTACGCCAACGTGAATGTAGACACCTACCGACACTTCGGCAGGCTGGGCCTGGGTGCGGTGTTCGGCAGCAAGAACCTGAAAGCGATAGTGATCTCAGGCACCGAAGATGTAGAGATACCAGAGATAGCACCATACAGTAAAATGTACAATAAACTATATGATGCCGTTGTGGACACCGAGGTTATGGAAAAGTACCACGACCTCGGGACCGCAGCCAACATCAATGTCCTGAACCAGTTAAAAGGGCTGCCTACCCGCAACCTCAAGCAATCACGTTTCGAAAATGCCGAGAACATATCCGGCGAATACTTTGCAGACAACCTGCTGCTTCGCAAGATCGCATGCAGCAACTGCCCCATCGGCTGCATACATATCGCTATGCTAAAGACAACCTTCCAGAAGGGGCATGAGTTCGAAGTAAACCACATCAGTTATGATTATGAACTTATTTACTCACTGGGTACTAACCTTGGGATCAACCTTGCCGAGGACGTGCTGCGCCTCATTGACAGGTGCGAGCGCTACGGCCTTGATGTCATGAGTACGGGAGGCGTACTGGCATGGGCCACCGAAAGCTATGAGAAGGACCTGATTACTCCGCCTGATACCCTGGGTATAGCACTTCGCTGGGGAGATACCAACAGTTACCTGAAGATGATCGATAAGATAGTAGAGATGCCAAACAAATTCTACAAGACACTTGCCAAAGGTACTGTGGCTGCTGCAGCAGAATACGGTGGTGAGGACTTTGCTGTGAACCTGGGCGGCCTGGAGATAGCGGGTTATCATACCGGTCCTGCTTCTATAGTAGGGCAGATGGTGGGTGTGCGGCATTCCCACCTTGACAACGGTGGATATAGTATTGACCAGAAAGCTGCAAGCCAGCAATTAACTGGAGAACAGATGGTGGATAAGCTCATCTATGAGGATTACTGGCGCATGATCAACAACTCCCTGGTGGCATGTCTCTTTGCTAGAGGAGTATATGGCGAACAAACTATCATTGATGCCCTGGCCAGCGTTGGTATTAAAAAGACCAGGGACGAACTTGAAACATTGGGCCGTGAGATATTCCTTGCAAAATATGAGTTCAAGAAGCAGCAGGGTTTTGACGTGGACAAAATAAAAGTTCCCGGGCGTTTCTATGAAACCATATCCCAACTGGGAATGGTAAAGGAAGAGACCATCCGGGAAATGCTGGAATTGTATAAGAAGAAAACCGGGATATAATATTTACTACATATGCGATATATATTTTATATATTTAATAAATGTAGTTATATGTAACAGATATAATAAATATGACAGCAGATAATTTATACAAGGGAGTGACCAGATGGATTTTATGCAGGAACGGATCACGACGATCCATGATTTCAGGATTGAAGAGAGGTCCCTTTGTTTAGCATTAGAGGACATTGCAATGGAGCGTCCGATGACGCTGCTGATACCTATGCTCTTCGAGGAGATATTTGGAGACCATATCGAAAATATTCTCAAACACATCAATGAATCAAATTTCCTTTCTAAAGTTGTAATAGCACTTGCCGCCGATGATGAGCAGCAATATATCCAGGTCAAACAATTTTTTTCAAAACTTGAGATACCCTATATCATAGTGTGGTGCAACGGTCCTTCGGTACAACAGGTGATTGAAGAATTAAAGGAAAAAGACCTTGACATTACCATGTTTTCCGGTAAAGGGAAAGATACATGGATCGCCCTGGGTGTTGCAACACTTGACAGCTATGCCATAGCCATGCATGATGCGGATATTGTATCTTATTCCAGGCTCCTGCCTGCAAAACTGTTGTATTCGGTTGTCGAACCTGACCTGGATTTTTTTTATAACAAGGGCTATTATGCAAGGATCGATATGGAACACCTGGTTATGTACGGGCGTGTTAACAGGCTTCTGCTAAATCCCCTGCTGAATTCACTAATGAAAAAGACACATTACAACTCTGATTTCCTGAGATACATGTGTGCATTCAAGTATCCTCTATCAGGTGAATTTGGCATTACCTCAGATCTTGCACTCAACATCCGCATGCCAGGGGACTGGGGGCTGGAAGTGGGACTGCTTGCCGAAGTTTTTAAGAACACTGCCCTTAAAAGGATATGCCAGATCGATCTTGGATTTTACGAACATAAGCACAGGCCCATAAGATCCGATGATGAAGAAGGTATTCAAAAGATGGCAAAAGACATCATCAAGACAATATTAAAGAACCTGGTTGAAGTTGACGGGTTGGATATAGACGAAGCTTTTATGCAAAGTGTGAATGTACTGTTCAAACGTGCGGCCCAGGACCGTGTCCGCCAGTACCATGCCGATGCCTTGTTTAACGGCCTTAATTACAGCAGGCATGGTGAAGAGTGCATGATAGAAGCTTTCTCAAAATACATGCTATCTGCGGGCCGGGAATATATTCAAAATCCTACGGATGTCCATCTCCCTGACTGGAAAAGGGCGATATCTGCCATGCCCGATATCAGGGAAAAGTTAAAGGATGCAGCCTTGAATGATTTTAATAACTATGGTTGAAAAGGCAACATCCCGGTGATTAATCCGCATAGAATTTGTGCTTATAATTTGTATATGCCCTGATAAATTCGGCATGAGGCCAGATAAGGGGCATAGTGACGTAAGCAAACCCTTCTTTCCACTTCGGGTGGGCCCTTATATTCTCGATCATTGTGAGTTTACTGTCCCTCAGGATCTTGGCATTCGTATAATCTTCTAACCACATTTCAAAGCGTTCAACTGTTGAAATATGTTCGGGTAGCAGGTTATCATGTGCCATCTCCACCACCCAGCCCAGGTATTTATCTGCCATGTCCTGATCTCCTATTGCTGTATAATGGTTGGATAGCTGGCATGTAAAGTGGAGCCAGGGACCATATCCTCCATTGTTGCGGTCCCAGAGTTCAGGATACCTGTTAAGTCCGCCCAGTTCCTCGTCCCAAAGCATTTTGTCAATACGCTGTACTGTTTTTTTATTCCTCAGGTCAGTTTCTTTTATCAGGCCAAAATGGGCCGGAGCATATTCCACAGCATCCACATCTATGACTGTGGAAGCAAAGGCATCATAACCTATTGGATCTGAACTTTTGTATTTTACCCGTATGCACTTGATAAAGGACCTGCGTCTTGGACTATATAGCCGTTCCAATATGGACTGGCGGATCAGTTCTGCCTGTTCCCGCCATTTATCCACATCTTTATTCAGCGTTTCACCTATCTCAACAGCTCCGAACAGTCCGGCGCAGCATGTGGAATTGGCATATATCTCAAAACCATGTTCGTAGGCAGGATATTCGTGGATGCTGTTGATGGTATGTATGAGGTTGATCTCGTCGTTCTTATTCTGGAGTATGAAGTCCACTGCCTTTTCAATAGCCTCCCAGTACTGGAGACAAAAGGCGCGGTCTGCCAGGCTATCAAAGAACAGGCCGCCAGTAGCCTTGAGGTATTGGTTAAGGGCATAGAGCACCAGGCCGTTGCCGTCTATCTGCAGGTCTTTATAACTGGTATCGTTCCCGTCTACGTCATAACGCTGGCTGAACTCACCTGAAGGTTTCTGGGCGGACAGTATGAATTCAAGCCCGTGTTTAGCTTCATTTAACATGTCGGCTGCTATGGCTCCCAGGATACAGATGGAATGGTCACGAGGATAGATGAACGGGTATCTCGTACCTGGCGGGCTGGCATAGAAACCACCATTGGGGTGTTGGTTTTCTTGTAATACTTTCACACAGTTCTGGTATAATTTTTCTGCGGCAATTATGTCCACGTGATTCACTCCTTTTTGATGAATTTGAAGACGCAAGCACCCTTTTCAAGAATCTTGTCAACCTCTTCTTTTGTTTTTCCTGCTTTTTCAATGGCTTCTTCATTATAAGCCAGCCTGGCACCGGCAATTGATAGCTTAGATGCAAGATGTAAGGTTTCGAAGCCTGCCATTTCGGCTCTTTTTTTCCTGTAAGCATTGTGCATAAGGCATAGGATAGAAGCCATAGCAGGACATTCCACTTTATCCTTATTTCTAGCCTCTTTTTCGGCAACGTATTTCACAACTGTCTGGAATTCTTCAGGCCTTTCATCAAAAAGGTCAACAAAACGTATTATTTCATCTGCAAGAGGGCATATAGGCAAATAGTGTAAACCATTTTCCGGGACGCCTTCAAGTCCCGGTCCTTGTGTTTGGGCCAGTTCTTGCCCTATACGGGATAACAATATGGAGGTTTTTTCAGGACCTGCCATTTTCACCAGTTCTGTTATACCAACCATAAATGCCTGTGGCAACATACTCCCGAGTCTAATCATATCTTTTCCTTCCCTATATTATTTCAGTAATATTACAGTAATGCAATATTAAGTTCTATTCCAGAATATTAATAAGTTCCTGATTCCATCCTTTCGGTCCGATACCTGTTCCCTGCTTGATATTTGGTGATGTTATGGATGGGTCATAATTCCCGTCTGGTTTTTGCACTAATATACCAATATCCACGGCCATTAGCATGGGCAGGTCGTTGAGGCTGTCGCCCAGTCCTATTGTTTTTACACCTGGCCATTTTGTCCTGTAAAGGTCTGTAAGTATGTGTACTGCCTTTCCCTTGTCATTATTACCCATTATATGGTAGTAACGTCCGCCTTTGGTATAATTGAAACCCCTTTTCCTGATTTCCTGCTCCAGCAGTTCATCTTTCGGGGCCGGACTTTTGATCCTGAAAGCTTCATCATAGTCCCGCTGCTTGGCAAGTGCAGCGCATTCCCTGTCAAGTCCTGTGTCCTGGCACACCTCATCCACATCCATATCCCCGAATCCAATTACCTGGCAGTCGATCTTAGCACATATTTCTTTTAAATTACTTTCAAGTATATTGTATCCCACACCTAATTCGATCACGTTGTAATTGTCGATTTGTTTTGTGTGATCATAGGGGAAGTCAAAATAATCCAGTGGGATGAATATGGCCCCACCGTTCTCGGAAATAAAGGGATGGTGGATGTCAAGTTTATGGCAGTAAACCTCAAGTTCAGCCCTGGTCTTGCTGGTACAAAATATTAACGGGATATTTTTCTTATTAATGAGTTCCAGGGCAGGCAGGGCTGCATCATAGGAATATGTATCGTGATCGACAAGGGTGCCATCCATATCTGTATAAATTATATATTCGGATGCTTGCATTTCTTCCATGTTGGTATAATGAGAGTTACTTGTTAATTAAATTTGCTATATGAATCGATTTTTTTGATACTTTTTTGTAGTAACAGCACTTTTAAACTATTTCATAGATTGCTATTAACCCTTCAGCTAATTATGCTGGGTGAATGTCAACGACCTCGGGCTGAAGGCGCTGAGGCATCGGGAGGATGCTTATGGATTTCGCATTTCTATCGGTTCGCTGATCAAGTATTTCTTTTAAGATTTTGTAATATTTTTGAATTCAAAAGTCTTATGCAATAAACATTGGAGTGCACTCCACGCACCATGGCCCGGCAGCGGTCCAGCATGGTCTTGGTCCGGGCGCTCAGGTTGCCTTGGTATACGGGGGTGCCGATGATGATGCCGTTGGCCCATTCCAGGCCGTAGTAGAACTCGGGTATGTCGTCCTTGTGGATGCAGCCGCTGCGCTCACGGACGCAGTGGTCGCAGTGGATGCAGAAGTTGAGGTTTTTACCATGCGCTGGGTAGTAGCTGGTCTCTGCACCGTATTTCTCTTCAAGGTATTTGAGGCCGTCATTTACAATGTAATCTGTTGAACCCTTCCTGGGGCTTCCTGAGACTCCGAAGATCTTTATCTTGGTATGACTCCCTGAAAAACCGGTCTATTTTTTTAATCCACTCCGTCTTTCGTAGTTTGCTCTCCATGTCTCATAATTCTCTTTGAATATCGGTTCATTAGGTAAGAGTTCCATAGCTTTACTATAAGCACTTAGAATTTCGGTCTCAGGTGAGCGCAACCAATTTAAAGTTCTTGCAAGATCAAACCAACACCAAGCAGTCCTAATATGATCATCTGATAATTGTATAGCTCTATGTAATAGTTCAAGAGCTTCTTTGTTTAATCGTTTTCGAACATGTCCTCGCTCTTTTGATGCTAATTTCATCTTTGTTTGTGCAAATTCATGCACAGCTTTCTGATCCTCACGAAGAATATCAAAGTTTGAAGCAAAAACCTTGTGTGCTTCTTTAAATCTTCCAGCTCTCTTATATAATAT
>DUIM01000181.1 GCA_013330355.1 Methanosarcinales archaeon | reverse complement strand
AAATATCAATATTTTATAGCACTCCGTCAACTTATCGAATGATGTTGAAAGCAGCAAAAGAATACGACTTAAGTTCTTTACGGCTCATTGTGACCGCTGGCGAAATGTTGGGAACGGGACTTTATCATAGATTAAGAAGATTGATCCCGAATGCACAAATTATTGAACATCTAGGATGTACAGAATCATTTCATGCGATTTGTTCAAATGTTCCCGGAAATGTAAAGCCAGGTTCAATCGGATTAGAATTATCTTGTTATAATGTAAAAATATTTGATGGAATAAATGAATGTCCTCCAAACGTTCTTGGAAAATTAGCATTTTGTGGACCCGTAGGCAGATATATTCCTGAAAAGAACGTACAAAAATGGAACTATACAGGAGATATTGCATATAAAGATTCTGAAGGATTCATATGGTATGTCTCAAGAAATGATAATATGATTAAAACAGCAGGATATTTAGTTTCTCCACATGAAATCGAAAATATTCTACAACTTTGCCATTTCGTATCAGAAGTTATGGTTATAGGAGTTCCTGATCCGATGATTGGACAAAAAATTCGTGCATATGTTGTCCTAGATAATCAATGCAATCCTTCAGAAACTTTCAAGAAAGGTTTAATTAATTTTGCAAAATCTAAGCTGGCTTGTTATAAAGTGCCTGAAGATATAGAATTTGTACGATCAATTCCTAAAAATGAAAGGGGCAAAATTTCAAGAAAGCATCCTTCCGGTACAAACCAATTGTAACAATGGCTAAGCATTGGATGTTTCAAATCAAATGATTTGCTTCCAGAACCTTTATCTTAATCCCATATTTCCACATGAAATAGCGAAGAACCAAAAAAACCTGGCATAGCTTAAAAACCAGGGTCCGTTGTAAATATATTCTCTGTTTGAAAAATTTTTGGGTTTGATGTTCTTATGAGATTTCTTAACCTAAACAACTCCCTGTGCTTTTAGCACCCCAATGTCATCCTGTGAGTATCCTAATCCCTGGAGAATTTCCCCGGTATGTTCCCCCAGCTCGGGAGCATGGCTGCGAATTCTACCCGGGGTGCGTGAAAACTTCGGGGCAATTCCCAATTGTCGGTATGCGCCCCAGCGTTCATGCATCAGCTCCACCACCATCTGTCGAGCCTGCATATCAGGATCATCCATCACTTCAGCCAGGTTTTGGACTGGTTCACAACAGCAATCACAGTTGGCAAAATGATCGATCCATTCAGCGGGTTTTTTGTTTGAAAAGAGCTGCAATATCTTTTTGCAGCGCTTCCTGATGGGATCCTGGTTCAACATAGTCGGGCCGGTTCCATTTTGTATGTCCCACAGCCTCACAAAAAGCGCTCCGGAATTGGGGTTCCAGTGCACCCAGTGCCATGGTGCGAACATCGAGTGTTTCATAGAGGTTGTAGCAGGCTAACCCATGATTGAGAACATCATCTCCGGGATGGGGGATGGGTCCGTCAGCCATATACTTTCCCCATCGCAGGCAGTTCCAGGGATACTTTTTATTTTCTTCTGGTCTTTTGAACTACAACGAACCGCAAATGAACGCAGATTTTGCAAGCAGTATCCGCATTTATCTGCGGTTTTATTAAATTCATCAACACGAATTGAAACAGTCTCGCTTATTTGTGGTTAAGTAAATCGGCTGACAGGATTGCTATGCTGCTGCTATCGGGGGAACCGGGGGTGATAAAGGGGTGAGGAAGTGAGAAATGGATGATTTTTTAAACGTAATAGAAAGTACATACTTTCCTACAGGCTTAGAAAATGCGAAATTCGTGAGCATTTTATTGTAATGCATGAGCCCTAAATGCTCTATGTGATGAACTGGCGAAGTACTCCTGCAGGATAAAACAAGGATCAGTCCCGGTTCAATGAAAATGACCCACCACTATTTCAAAACAAGTTTCAGGAACTGTCCGGTATATGAAGCGCTTTCATCAGCCACATCCTCGGGCGTACCCCTGGCAATGACCATACCGCCACCATCCCCGCCCTCCGGTCCCAGATCGATAATATAATCTGCGGTCTTGATGACATCCAGATTGTGCTCTATGACCACCACCGTATTCCCTGATTCTGTCAATCTGTCCAGCACTGCCAGCAGTTTCTTCACATCATCAAAATGAAGTCCGGTAGTGGGTTCGTCCAGTATGTACAGAGTCTTCCCCGTGCTCCTGCGGCTGAGTTCTGCCGAAAGTTTGATACGTTGCGCCTCGCCGCCTGAGAGTGTTGTTGCAGGCTGGCCCAGTTTGATATATCCCAGTCCCACATCAAAAAGTGTCTGCAGCTTGTTCTTGATCTTGGGAATATTCCGGAAGAACTCCAGTGCCTCCTCAACCGTCATGTCCAGCACGTCAGCGATATTCTTACCCTTGAACGTAATTTCCAATGTCTCGTTATTGAAACGGCTGCCGTGACATACTTCGCACTGGACATACACATCAGGCAA
Organism: Methanosarcinales archaeon; assembly: GCA_013330355.1. Taxonomy (GTDB): domain Archaea; phylum Halobacteriota; class Methanosarcinia; order Methanosarcinales; family Methanocomedenaceae; genus Methanocomedens_A; species Methanocomedens_A sp7939u. Next base: position 1,910 of record DUIM01000181.1, on the reverse strand, counting down.
AAAATGCATCTCAATAGTGATTGTCCCGTCGCCCTGGCATGCTTCACACCGCCCGCCCCTTACATTGAAACTGAACCTGCCAGGTTTATATCCCCTTGCTTTGGATTCAGGAGTCATTGAATAAAGTTCCCGTATTGGCGTGAACACATTAGTGTAAGTGGCAGGATTTGACCGGGGGGTCCTGCCGATAGGGCTCTGGTCAATGGTGATCGCCTTATCGATCTGACGGATACCTTCTATACCATCGTGTTTGCCGGGACGTCTGCGCGCACGGTGCAGCTTTTGTGCCAGGGCCTTGTTCAGTATCTCATTGACCAGGGTGCTCTTACCGGAACCCGACACCCCGGTCACACAGGTCTTCACGCCTAGCGGGAAATCCACATCAATATGTTTCAGGTTATGCTCTGCCGCCCCTTTAACGGTAAGCCATCCGGCAGGTATCCGCCTGGATGACGGTGTTTCGATCTGCATCTTCCCTGTGAGGTACTGCCCTGTCAGTGATTTTTTACTGCGCTTTATCGTTGCAGGCGTGCCGGCAACCACCACTTCCCCGCCGTGGACGCCTGCACCAGGACCCATGTCCACGATATAGTCGGCAGACAGCATGGTATCCTGGTCATGTTCCACCACAATAATAGTATTTCCCAAATCCCGCAGCTGCTTTAACATCCTGATGAGCCGGTCATTGTCCCTGTGATGAAGACCTATACTTGGTTCGTCCAGTATGTACAGCACACCAACCAGGCTTGAGCCGATCTGGGTTGCAAGACGTATCCGCTGCGCCTCTCCGCCACTCAGGGTACCGGCAGCCCGGTCCAGTGTAAGATAATCCAGGCCAACATCCATCAAAAATCCCAGTCTGGCATTGATCTCTTTTAATACGCGCCTGGCTATCAACACTTCGCGTTCGGTGAGTTCCAGGTTGTTGAAGAAGTCCTGTGCATCCCTCACTGACAAGGCAGATATCCTGTCGATCCCGGTCCCGTAGACAGTGACAGCCAGGCTGTAAGGTTTCAATCTCCTGCCACTACATTCGGGACAGTGTGCGGTGCTCATGTACTGCTGTATTTTATCCCGCATGTCCTCGCTTGCGGATTCCCTGTATCTTCTTTGCAGGTTTGGGATCACGCCTTCGTACTTGTTGTAATGTTCCCATACTCCAGGTTTGTCCCTGGGTACATACCTGAATTTAACAGGCTCACTGGAGCCGTATAATATGATGTTCTTGTGTTTTTTGTCTAACTGTTCGAAGGGCGTATTTATGGAAAAACCGTATTTTTCAGCTACAGCATTCAGGGTCTGGACATAATATCCATGGGGTGAACTGCCCCATGCATCAATGGCTCCACCCGCGATGGACAGGGTGGGGTCGGGAACTACCAGTTCGGGGTCTAACTCCATTGTGTTGCCCAGGCCCTGGCAGCGGGGACAGGCTCCCCTGGGATTGTTGAATGAGAACATGGCAGGTTCCAGTGCTTCGTAACTCTGATTACAATGGGCACATGCCAGGTGTTCGCTAAACAGCATATCACGTCCCTCATCCACTATCTGCACGATCACGACACCGCCGCCCACGTGCAGTGCGCTTTCCACCGAATCGGCCAGGCGTTCTTTCACGTTCTCTTTTGTTTTCAGGCGGTCGATGACTACTTCAATATTATGTTTCTGGTACCTGCCAGGCTGGATGTCCTCTTCCAGGTCATAGACCTCACCATCCAAGCGCACCCGGCTGTACCCCTCCCGTTTCAGGTCATCGAATAACTGGCGGTACTCACCCTTGCGGTCCTTGACTATCGGGGCCAGTACATGTATCTTCGTACCTCCGGGCAGTGTCATTACGCTGTCAACTATCTGGTCCAGGGTCTGGGGTGCTATCTCCCTGCCGCATTCCGGGCAGTGGGGGATGCCGA
>DUIM01000161.1 GCA_013330355.1 Methanosarcinales archaeon | reverse complement strand
CTGCCACTCTATTTATCAGAAACATCATAAGAGAAAAGTGTTAAATATTGATGATACAATGTAGATGCCGCTTGACGAGATAGCCAAGCCTGGTATGGCGCAGGATTGCTAATCCTGTGGTCGTTCCGACCTCGGGGGTTCGAGTCCCCCTCTCGTCGTTTGTCAAACAGTAGATTTTCAATTCTGGTTATTCATTGACCAGTCGTATGATATTGCCTGATACAATATAGATGCCGCCAGGAATTATTAACAATTATCGATACAGATAAATCTGTTAAATTCAAATAAACACTAGGTGTTTAGAGAATGCTGATTACTGAACTGGAACGATTCATTCAGGAAGATGTAGGTGATGATGACACTTCATGTACCATCGTACCCGACGAATGGGTACATGCAAGTATAATCACCAAAGAGAACGGAGTACTGGCAGGGCTGGAAGAAGCCAGCCTGATATTTGATTATTTCGCACTGGAAATTTATTCCGATCTTAATGACGGGGATACAATAACATCCGGTGATATGGTCTGCAACATATGGGGCCGTGCAGGTGACGTGCTGCGCTCAGAGAGGCTGGCTCTCAACTTCCTGTGCCGGATGAGCGGAATAGCTACATTAACAGCCCGGTGTGTGGCAGATGCAGGCAATGTAAGAGTAGCATGTACCAGGAAGACCACGCCAGGATTTCGTAAGTTCGAGAAAAAGGCAGTAAAGCTTGGTGGCGGGGACACCCACAGGTTCAACCTGTCTGATGCAGTGATGATAAAGGATAACCACATAGCTATAATGGGTATTGAAAAAGCAATCAGACGAGCAAAAGAAGAAGCCAGTTTTACCAAAAAGATCGAAGTTGAAGTATCAGATGTGGGAGACATGCTATCCGCAGCAAATGCGGGCGCTGATATTATCATGTTCGATAATATGAAGCCTGAAGAGATCAGGAAGTGCATCAAAGTACTTGAAGATGAGAAATTACGTTATGGCAAAATACTGGAAGCTTCGGGTGGTATTAAGCCTGATAATATAAGGGATTTCGCTTCAACAGGGGTGGATGTAATATCCACGGGTTCGCTCATCCATTCGGCCCGGTGGCTGGACATGAGTATGAAAATAATATAAAACGCTTTTATTCCATATTCTATTTTTCTGTTTTCTCTGCCCGATTCCCGATTCTTATATATATTCCGCTTTCATTTATGGATTCATGCAGATCGGCCGCTTAAAACTCCATGGCAACATCCTGCTTGCACCAATGGCAGATGTAACCAACCTGCCTTTTAGATTGCTCTGTAAAAAGTACGGTGCAGCGCTTGTATATACTGAGATGGTCGATGCCGATGGTTTGATATATCACAGCAGGAAGACCATTTCAAGGATTGCTTCATGTAAGGATGAGCAGCCTTTTGGTATCCAGCTTTCAGGGTCGTCTGCCAAAGGGTTGAACCTGGCTGCCCGGATCGTTAAAGAGCAGCACGGTCCTGACCTGATTGATATTAACTTTGGCTGCCCTGCCAGGCATATAGTCAAAAAGGGGTGCGGTGCGGCCCTGATGAATGATCCGCAATTGATGGCTGATATTGTAGGGCAGGTCCTGGATGCTGTTAGTGTCCCGGTCACTGCCAAGCTAAGAGTATATGATAATGTTGACCGGACACTGAAGGTGGTGCGGATGCTGGAAGATGCGGGTGCCAGTGCAATAACTGTGCATGCCCGGACGCGGCACCAGAATTATGCACACAAGGCTAATTGGGATGTGATCGGGGCGGTAAGGAAAGAATTGTCCATTCCTGTAATAGCAAATGGTGATATTGCTGATGAGTTGTCGGCACAGACCGTGCTTGAGCAAACACACTGTGATGGTATCATGATCGGACGGGCTGCTATTGGGAATCCGTATATATTCAGGCAGATAGGTCATTATCTTCAAACTGGAGAGTTTCTCAGGTCCAGGGACGTTAATGAACAGTTGGATGACTTTTTTGAATATATGGAACTGGCAGGGAAATATGAAATGCTTGATTATGCAGGTGTTAAGCTTCATGCCAAGTGGTTCACGAGAGGGATGGAAGGCGGAAGGCAGTTGCGTACTAAGATAAATGCGGCCGGGGATATTGATGAGGTGATTAGGATTATGGCTGGTTTTATCTCTTAGATACAAGAGTGAGGGTATGTACAGAAAGGATGAAGGCTGGGATTATTACATCTATATGTACTAAAGTAGATCCAACTGATGTGATGTTTTTATTATCCTCAAAGTCCAATCCAACATTCCTGTTTGCATTTACCGGAAAGAAATAATCAATTACAGGAAAATCATAAATAGAGGTTTTCCCAGACGGTCAAATTAATGCACACCATAGTACAACCATCATTACAGCATAACGATAACAGTTTATCAGATTTTACTATAAAATGTTCCGGATGCGGCACTGAATTACCAGATGAAGCCCTTACCTGCCCCTCAGACAACGGCCTGCCCCGTGCAGTGTACTCATCCCGTCAGTTGCAGCTTCATGACAATCCCGGTATGGGGCGGTTCCTGGAATGGCTGCCTGTGAACGGCCCTATGGATACAAAAGCCGGGCCCAAAACCTACAAGAGTACAGGCCTGGCAAGGGAACTGGGACTGACCAACCTGTATATCGGTTTTAACGGATACTGGCCTGAAAAGGGAGCAAATATACTGACCTGCA
>DUIM01000146.1:905-3512 GCA_013330355.1 Methanosarcinales archaeon | reverse complement strand
GGGTGGGGTGCAGGGTAATTATAGACTTCAGTAGATATCCGCTTCCCTGTATCGTATGAGCCCCCGGCAGATGCATGGTCCTTGCCGAACGGTTCGACGGTTACGCCCAGGATGGGCCACCGTGCCGGCCAGTCCACCCTCCAGGTGAGCTTGCCGCCGCCTAGCATGGATACGGTGCCGGTCGAGCCGCATGAACATGAATAGTTCACGGTTTCGGCATCAGGGTCAAAGCCTGTGACCTTTGTAGCGGTCAGCCTGCCGCATTCGTTGCAGATTGGATTGAACGGGTTCCAGTCAGGTTCAAGGGTGCGGCTGGATACTTCTTCGAGAATTTTGGCGATCTCATCCCTCTTTACCAATGCTGTCTTAATGGCCTCCACAAATGCCCCTTCCTTGTAGAGCTTATCGGCATGGTGGATCACGGGATGGATGTCAAGTTTATCCATGGAATTAATAAATGGTTCAAGGAAGTGTTCGGCATAGCTGGTGTGGTCGGTGCAGGGGCAGGGTATTTCGGACAGGGGTTTGCCTACGTGCTCTTTATAACTGTCGTCAAGGAACGGATAGACCTTACGCAGCGGGTCATACGTATCAGCAATATATATCAGGGTGGCGTCGCCCCCTGCATCCCGCAAAGCGCGGTAGACGGCATCGGCTGTCAGTACTTCACGCATGTTGCCTATGTGGATATTGCCCGAAGGTGTTATGCCCGAAGCAACGATATGCCTGCTGCTCTTTTCAAGTGCTTCTTTTGCTACTACGTCTGCCCAGTGTATAGTTTCTGCCATGCTGCCTCACTTCAAGATATTGATAAATGCATTAAGCGATATTAAATGTTTAGTATCCGGTCAGTAGCAGTATGCTGGAAGTCAGGCATTTGTGCGGCACACAACAAGTTATTCAAAAATACATGCATCCCGCAATATTCATATAGAAGTACAAACATGTAAAACAAACTTGTATTAACAATAATCATTAGCAACAGGAGGAACACATTTTCATGGCAGCACAATTAGGAGGACAGCCAATATTTATTCTTCGCCCGGGAGCAGAACGTTCCAGGGGTAAGGAAGCACAGAACAGTAATATCATGGCGGCCAGGGCAGTGGCCAATGCCGTGCGAACTACACTTGGTCCTAAAGGCATGGATAAGATGATGGTGGATTCAATGGGCGACATCGTAATTACCAATGACGGTGCCCAGATTCTACGGGAAATGGACATAGAACATCCCGCAGCCAAGATGCTTGTAGAAGTGGCCAAGACCCAGGACGATGAAGTAGGCGACGGCACCACTACAGCGGCAGTACTGGCTGGTGAACTGCTGAAAAAGGCAGAGGACCTGCTCAACCTTGAAGTTCATCCCACGATCATCGCAGCAGGGTACAGGATGGCCTCGGACCAGGCAAAGAAGATCCTGGACGGAATGGTCAGGGAAGTATCAGAAGACGACGAAGAACTCCTGTTAAAGATAGCAGGGACTGCCATCACCGGTAAAGGTGCGGAGAGCGCCAGGGAAAAACTTGCTCACCTGGCAGTTGTTGCAGTGCGCTCCGTGGTCGAGACCACCGACGGTAAAAAGAGTGTAGACAGGGAAGATATTAAACTTGAAACGAAGACAGGTGCCAGTGTAGAGGAATCGGAAATTATCGAAGGCATGATCGTGAACAAGAGCAGGGTACATGAGAATATGCCCAAGCGTATCGAGAATGCCAGGATACTGCTGCTCAATGCACAGGTGGAGATCCAGAAGACCGAAATGGATGCAGAGATCAACATCACATCCCCTGACCAGTTGCAATTGTTCCTTGACCAGGAAGATAAAATGCTGAAAGGTAAGGTGGACAAGATCGTGGAAAGCGGTGCAAATGTCCTGTTCTGCCAGAAGGGTATTGATGATATAGCACAGCATTACCTGGCAAAGGAAGGAGTATTTGGTATCCGGAGATTCCTGAAAAGCGATTTTGAGAAAATGGCACGGGCAACCGGTGCCACCATTGTCAATAACATTAACGAGATATCCGAGTCCGACCTGGGATTTGCCGGCCTGGTAGAGGAACGCAAAATGGGCGGCGAGGATACTACATTTGTTACCAAGTGCCAGAACCCAAAGGCAGTGTCAGTGATCCTTAGGGGCAGTACAGAGCATGTGGTGAACAATGTGGAGACTGCTTTTGAGGACGCCACCAGGGTCGTAGGAGTTGCTATAGAAGATGGTAAACTTGTGGCTGGCGGCGGTTCACCTGAAGTGGAACTGGCGCTGAGGTTAAAGGAATACGCAGCCACGCTCAAAGGCAGGGAGCAGCTTGCAGTGACAGCATTTGCTGAGGCACTTGAGGTAATCCCGCGCACACTTGCCGAGAACGGGGGCCTGGACCCCATAGACAAACTCGTGGAACTGCGCAGTCAGCATGAGAAGGGTGTGAAGACTGCCGGGCTGAATGTGATCACCGGTGACGTGACAGATATGTGGGAAGAAGGCGTGGTAGAGCCGCTGAGGGTAAAGACCCAGGCATTGAACTCTGCTACCGAATCCGCTACAATGATCCTGAGGATCGATGATGTCATTTCATCCAGCGGTACCGGCGGCATGGGCGAGGGAATGCC
>DUIM01000146.1:0-586 GCA_013330355.1 Methanosarcinales archaeon | reverse complement strand
GGAATGCCGCCAGGCGGCATGCCGGATATGGATTTTGACATGTAAATCACTGTGCTGTGCCCGCGGGCACAGCCCATATCTTTTTTATTCATTCTATTACGTGATTCTTAATTACAGGAAAGCTTTACAGGCTACCAGGCCATAAAATCCCAAGGGGTAATTCCAGTGAACGTACTTGACACATCAAAACACACAAAAGAAGAATTGACCGAGATACTGAGAAAGGAACTGGCAAAACACCCTGTCTTATTTCTCACCGGTCCGCAGGGCGGCGGCAAGACAACTCTTAGTGTCAAAATGGCAGATGAGAATGTTGGTGCTATCTATGAAGGACGTGCACGTTCTGCCCAGCCTGTAATAATCATCCAAAAGGATGTAACAGAAAAAATGGAAACAGAGATTGTGGAACGGCGTAAGCTTCCGATCTTTGATGGGGATGACCCCATATATGTAGATGTGAAAATGCTGGATAAGCTCAATTACATCATTGAAGATGTCTTCGATGTAATGGAACTGGGTGAAGAGCAACTGTTCAATGAGATATCAAAGTTGACAGCCCAAATTGGGGTAAAACCAAAGCCTATCG
>DUIM01000116.1 GCA_013330355.1 Methanosarcinales archaeon | reverse complement strand
GGTAGTTATTAATAGCGCAACGTTTGATGTGAAGATAAATTCAGGCAATCTAAAAAAAACAGATAGTTTCTTAAGTCAAAATGCTAATTTGACTGTTTCAATATAATATAAAACAGCTATCTTCAAAATGTTAAAATGAATACACTCCCCTCACCCAGTGTACTTTCCACCCTAATCGCCCCACCCTGCCCTTCCATTATACTTTTTGTGATAGCCAGCCCAAGTCCTGAACCACCATAGGGGCGGGCATAAGTATTATCGATCTGGTAAAATGTGTTAAATATTTTATTGATCTTGTCGGGCGGGATACCTATCCCGTCGTCTTTCACATGTACTTCAATATATTTCCCTGATTCGAAAGCTTTTATTTCCACATTCCCACCATTGGGCGTGAATTTCAATGCATTACTTAATAGGTTAACAAACACCTGGATCAGTTTATCTTTATCAGCATTGATCTTTGTAAGGCCGGTAGGGATGTCGGTAGTAATGTTTATATTCTTTTCTTCTGATTGCTTTTTCATTGTTTCAATAGCAGAATAAATAATCTCACCAATATCCAGCATTTCCTTCCTGAATCTCATATTGCCTGATTCGATCCTTGAAATATCCAGCATGTCGTTTACCATTCTTGTCTGGCGGTCGATATTCCTTACGATCAACTCAAGCATTTCCCTTCTGACATCCACATCCGGGTCATTTTGCAACAGGAATTCAGCTGAAGTTTTCATAGGGGTCAGCGGAGTCTTTAATTCATGCGAGACCATTGACACAAAATCCGATTTCAGCTTGTCCAGTTCCATTAGTTTTTTATTCGCCCGCTTCAGGAGTTCATTGGATTTTGTGATCTCACTGGTCTTGCCGGCCACCTCAAGTTCCAGTGATTTATTCCATCTTGTCAGTAACAGGATAATTGAAAAACTTCCCAGTAAAAGGAAAATACCTGATACGCCGATGAACACGCCTTGTTTCACATAAACAGAATTTATCAGTGTGTCCACTTCCGATGCCGGTGATGTCACTGCAACAGACCATAGCTGGTTACGCCAGTGAATAGGAGAATAAGCTATTAATCTCTTTTCAGAACCATTCATCTCCAAATAATAACCTGTGCCTTCAGAACCATTCATCTGTTGATGGAGTATCTGCTGTAGATATGGACTTTCATTACCCAGTTTTTCCAGATAATTCCGTCCCCAGCGGTATCTATTGGAACTGTCATACAATATTGTCCCTCGCTTATCGATCATATAAATCTCATGCGGGGATTCACAATTGTCCAGGAATCGGTCTGAAATATCCGATATCCTTATTATCACAATTACGACGCCTTTGAACTCGTCACCCTTATAAACAGGTGTCCAGATAAAAACCCCCATCCCCCCCTCCAATAAGAATGTGGGGCTTGAAATGTAAATCTCCCTGTTGTCCCTGGCTCGTTCAAATGCCAATTCCTGGTTATTTTCATAAAGGTCATAACCAAGCGGACTGTTTTCCTCAGGATATCCAAGGGTCAAGATACCGCTTTCGTTCACGAATTCAATAACATATATGCCAGTTGTTTCATTATAGACATTAATAAAAGAAGTTACCACTTCATCAGGTGGTTTATCCGATATCTCATTGGCCAGTATTTCAATGATTGTAGTCTTCTGGTTTAAAAATTCCTCAATTCCATCCGTGGACTGCCTTGCAAGTAACAGCTGTTGTTCATTGAACTGTTCCTGTACTATATTCTGTACCTCTTCATTACTCCTGGATCCAAGAAATATAATAAGGGAAATGGCAAAAATACAAATAACCAGGATTGTCAGCAGATTATACTTATGATCCTTGAATATTAGATTCGGTACCATTTGAATGAAATATATATATATCCGGGTCGTTGACCTGATCAAACGCCGGTTCTACGAAGTATCATCTTTATCCTGGCCTTTAACTCACTCAGGTCGAATGGTTTGGTAACATAATCATCAGCACCGGTCTCTATACCTTCTATCTTATCATCGATCTCGCCTTTGGCTGTTAACATTATTATCGGGATTGAGCCAGTTAATGTATCATCCTTTAACACATTGCACACCTCGAACCCGTCCATGCCTGGCATCATCAGGTCCAGCAGTATCAAATCCGGATGATTCGATCTTGTCTTTTCAATAGCTTCCATGCCGCTGGATGCTTCAACCACCAGGTAATCTTCAGCTTCAAGTGCCCTTTTAAGAGGTATCAGGGTATCAAGTTCATCATCCACTATCAGTATCTTTTGCCTTGTATCTGACAGCATCTCAAGTTTTTCTTTTACTTCTTCTTCGCTGATTTGAAGTAATTCAGCAATGCGGGAATAAGGCATTTCAGGGTCTTTTTTAATAATATTTATTATCTCTTTATCTATCTCGTCCGGATTCATAAAACCACCAAATTAACAGACAAACTATTTAATATATCAAATGAAGTCATTATACTTAAGATTTATCAAAGTATACGCAAACCTTTCTACCAATTATCATATCTCATAAATATATAGTAAGCCTTATTACTGGTTAACTGATATTATGTAGTAATGACTGCGCTTGAAAAGATTTTCGGACGGACTGCACAAATGACAGTCCTTGAAAATCTGATAAAACACCAGAATGAATCCACTTACCTTTCAGGAATCGCAGAAGAGACCGGACTGTCCCATTCAAGTGTGGCAAGAGTGATCGACCCATTGCTAAAAGCCGACGTTGTTATTGAAAAACGCCTTGGTAAACAGATCCGTACATTCAAATTGAACATGGATAACAAAACCACAAAACTGATACTGGATTTTCATATAAAACTCAATAAAGAATTTGAATGACTTATGGCTCATTTAATATAATGATCTAAGCCTCAAAAAATCCGAAAGGACTCTCAAAAAGATATCTCACCAGGGATTCAGGCCGGGCATCTGTACTTTCTGTACTGCCAAACAGGATCCTTGATAATGAAGGCTTATTTTTATAACTCACAGTCGGCTCACCTTCGATACCACCCAGTTTAGCCGCCACATCAATAGCATCATACAGGTTCCCTGTCTCATCAACCAACCCCAGTTCTACAGCCCTGTTTCCCGTATATATCCTGCCGTCAGCCATGTCCTTCACTTCAGACCTGTTTAAGCCCCTTCCGCTGGCAATCTCATCAATGAATCGACCGTAAGCCTCCAGGACCACCTCCTCTGAATATTGCTTTTCAGCATCGCTCAGTCCCCTCCAGTTGGCACCCATATCCTTGAAATCTCCGCTCTTTGCCACGTAATATTCCACACCCTCCTCATCAAAATACCGAGAACTGTTCTCGAACACCCAGATAACTCCAATACTGCCTGTCATAGTATCCGGGTTGGCGATAATGTGGTCTGCTGGTGCTGAGATATAATAAGCTGCACTGGCTGCCACATCACCCATTGATATTACCACAGGCTTTTTTTCCTGTGCTTTTTTTATCTCTGACACAATCTCCTGGGCCGAGGCAGGTGTACCGCCCGGGCTATTTATGCGCAGCACTATGGCCTTAACGTTCTTATCATCGGCAGCATCCTGGATGCTCTTGCTGATCTCTTCCGATGTGGCATATCCTAACCCTCCCGGTAAATTGCCTGTTATCATTATACCTTGTACATATATCACAGCAACCTTATCGGAATCCATGGGCAAGGTGTCGAAATCTCCAAAAATGACGAACAAGCTCCCGCCAATTATAGTCAATAGTCCAACAAATACCAGCAGATAGATAAAAACACGCCCTGCTCCTGAACCTTTTTTCCGGGGTTTAAGGACGGGAGCCTCAGCAGGACCCACCGGTCCGTTATCAATTTGGCTGGTTAGCTCAGTACCACCCATTTGTCCCTCATTGGTTGGTATACTTCCCTGGTCCGTGTTTTCATCTTGCTGGAACATAGTATTTCTGAAGAATATATTCTGCTGGGATATCATAAAATAGTAGGTATGACCGGGGGGCAGTCAATGATTTAAATGCTAAGATAAAACCATTGGAATAAGACCACAGAGGTAAAACTACCGTGGTCTTCCGGGTTCCACAACGGATAAAAAAACTTATTTCAAATTTCCGATCTTATAGTCCACTATAGCATGTTCCATATAGGTAGCATGCCCTATTTCGATCAATTTACTTGTAACAGCAAGCGGATCCCCGTCCATGGTTATATCACCGTTCTCTATCAATATGGCCCTGTGAGCAACTTCATTCACGAAATCCATGTGATGGCTGATCAATATTATGGTTGTCCCGAACTTTTCACTGATAACTTTCAGGGAATTGGCTACTTCCCGCAAGGTAATAGGGTCCAGGTCACCAAAAGGTTCATCCAGCAGCAGGTAATCAGGATTTGTTATCATGGCCAGTGCCAGTGCCGCTCGTACATTCTCCCCACCGCTCATCTGGTATGGTTTGGAATCCAGGACTGATATGGGAAGTTTCATTGCCTCAAATATCGGCCCCGCATGCTTCGTGACCTCACCTAAAGGACTTCTCGGGAAGAGCAAGCTAATAATATCCAGTGAATACCCCAATCTTTCCAGTTCTTCCTGCGCACCTTCCCCTCCGACATCTGTTAACCTGTATATTGCATCCAGATGTTCATCAGGAATACTCAATTCTTTTGCTTTTTCCCTTGCAAACTCTAATACATGCATACCCTTGACACCCAGCTTATAGGCCAGTTGGTGTTTAATTGGCGTATTCGGGTAGAGGGCGAATTCCTGGTACATAATGCTGGTTCGCCTGCGCAGTTCCATTCTCTCAGGGGAGTAAATAGTGGTATCCACCCATTTACCATCAAGCAGGAAATTTGTCTCACCCTCGTCAGGATAAATAAGCCCGTCCATTGCATGTAACAGCGTGGTCTTACCTGCACCACTTGGTCCGATAAGTGCAGTGATCTCAGCTTTTTTGAATTCCACATTCATATCCTCGATATCCAGTACTTCTCCCTGCCGTACAAGGAAATAACGCTGGCAAAGGTCCTCGACCCTAATTACGGTCTTGTCTTCTTTCAATTCAGGCAGTGGCACTTCAGGTTTCATCCCAGTCAGGAATTCCTCAATAAGGTCATCCGGTTTCCCCTCTGCTACGATCTTGCCTTCTTCCAGCCATATCACCTTATCTGCAAGATAACTGTGTATCTCAGGTAAATGGGAGACAATTATGGTAATGATCCCGGTCTTCTCCTGGACCCTCCTGATCGTATCAAGGACCTCCTGTTTAGTAGCAGGACAGGTCATGGTAGCAGGTTCATCCAGCAGCAGCAACTTGGGATTGGCTGCGATCTGGCGTGCGATCAATAACCTCTGTTTCTCGCCACCGCTGAGAACGGGTGAGTAATGTTCAGCTTTATGGTCAAGACCCACGAGTTTGAGGAATTCCATACTCTCGGCATACAGATCATCATAATCGGGATGGTCTCTTGATGGCAGTGCTTCATGGCCAACACGTAATGAATAAAGGCGCCTGATAATATTCTCTATGGCAGACCCGGGCCAGATACCGAAATTCCTCTGTAAATGGATAGCGGTCATACCCTTCATTGCCAGCATGTCCTCATACGGGGAGTCAGGGGTAAGGATAAGATTATCCAGTTGAATTTCACCCTTGTTAAAGTGCTCGATACCTCTTAACACCATCATCAAGGTTGTCTTACCGCTACCACTTCTCCCCATTATCCCGACAATCTCACCATCATTCACTTCGAAATTAATACCATCAAGTGCCCTGACTGTAGCATCTTCCAACTCGTAGTCTTTTACAAGGTTTTTAACTTTAAGCATCACAGACGTCCTCCTAAGGTTTTCATTAAGCCGCCTTTTATCTGAACTTCATTTAACAGGTAATAGTCACTATTAATGAGAGTTATTCTTCATGCTGTGGTTCCATATATTCATTACGGTAATAGCTTATGGAAATGTTTGTTTCGACACACACACAAATTTTATGCCAGGGAAACAATAACTATAAAACCATCTCATGATAAATATGAAAAGGTGATAATCATGAAAAAACCAGTTATCCTGATCTGTGTACTTCTTGTATCATCGGTCATTATTTTCTCAGGGTGTGTATCTGAATACGAGGTTACTGAGCCTCCCGAAAACACACCTCAACCGGAAGAGACCAGTACTGCTACTGTTACCCCCACCGCTATACAAACAGTGGACTCTATCCAGCTTCTCAGTGGTCCTACATCGTCATGGAGCAGCAGTGTAAGAATCAAGGAAGTATCCATTTCAGATGATGGTAACTATGTGGGAGGTGTGTCCACCCAGAAGGCTATAATAAAAACGCCCGACAGGAACCTGCTGACAAATAATAGATGGCCCAATGCCCAGTTCATTTCCGTATCAAGTTCAGGGGAATATATAGGCATAGCTGATGATGATTTTGTTAAATTATACAATAACAACGGAGAAGAACTGCATTCTTATAATACAGGTGGCACGATTAACCACATAGGTGTGCTGGATAACGGCAATTTGATACAGGGCGGTGAAAAGTCACCGCAGTTATCTGCCGTGGGTACCAAGGGTAATGAAATATGGAAATGGGAACCTAGCATATCCACTGCAAAGGTCCTGGTTTTTGATT
>DUIM01000139.1 GCA_013330355.1 Methanosarcinales archaeon | reverse complement strand
GACCATGTTCCAGTCAAGTCACTGGCAGGAGATAACATACCCGCCTGAGTGATGATCCGGGGTTGTAATTCACCATCTCCAAGCAATGGCAACGGCGGTGGTAGCAGTGGCGGTGGCGGCGCCGCCTCCGGAGAAGATTTGTATAATATTGTCCTATCAGAAACCGACAGGCAAAACATATACAAGAACTCCAGCATCTCATTTATTTTCGATCCGGAAGGCAACATAGTCAGGCATATTAATTTCACAGCCTTGAATAGCGCCGGTAAGGTAGCTGCCAAAGTTGAGATATTGAATAATACTTCTACACTGGTGAGCACACCGCCACCCAATGAAGTATTTAGAAACCAGAACATATGGGTCGGAAACGCCGGATGGGCAACTGAGAGGAATATCATCGATGCCACTGTTGTTTTCACAGTAGAGAAATCATGGATCACTGAAAACAATATCGATGAATCTTCAATAACCCTCTGTCGTTACAGTGGTGATGCATGGCATGAGCTGGTGACCAGAAAGATTGCAGAGGATGCCAATAGCTTGCAATTTGAAGCTGAAACAACAGGATTCTCGCCATTTGCGGTATCAGGCAAGAAGACTATGGGAGAAACTGGAGCCGAAGGCATTATTGAGCCAACAGTGACAGCAGAGAAAACCCCTGCCCCGACACCAACTGAGGAGAAAGGTATGCCTGGATTTGGTCTATTTGCAGGGATGTCGATCTTGTTGATAGCAGTGCAGTTATTACGTAAAAATAACTAAATTGGGCTGGCCTTGGGACAAAAATGCCGAAGCATAGCGGTAGGTTTTTGCGATAAATCGATCAGAAAAAATCGCTACATATTGAATCCCAAAATAATTTAGTCCCAAGGCCAGTATTGAGGAAATGGTATTGCTGTATTCCATAACCGGCGGAGTTGCAAAATACATTTTATTTCAGGCTTGTATAATTTAATGCAGTGATAGAATCAAAATAACCGAAACATAAGACACTCCGGTTCCATATTTATTTATCCAGCTCGCTCCCGATAGTCCCCATCTTTTCCAGATCCTCCACAAACCCGCTGACCTCACCTGCAAACTTCCCAGCCTCACTTGCCGCCACCCATGCAGTTCTCACACGCCCCGGGTCGATCCCCAGTTCTGCCAATACATCCTTCAGTACATCCATCCGCTGCCGGGCCCGGATATTTCCTGAAATGTAATGGCATTCGCCCAACCGGCACCCTGCAACCAGCACGCCGTCCGCACCCCCCTTTAATGCCTCCAGCACAAAAGACGGGTTCACCCGTCCCGCACACATCACACGGATGTTCCTGATATTTGTCGGGTAGGATACACCCTGCGTCCCTGCCAGGTCTGCCGCCGCATAACTGCACCAGTTGCACAAAAACCCAATGATCAATGGAGTCTCCCTGATATCTTCTGTAGCAGAGCGAACCTGGGCCAGTATCTGCTCATCAGTAGAATGCCTGGTCTGCAGGGCTCCCCGTGGACATGCCGCAGCACACATACCGCACCCGCCGCAGGTCAGCTCATCCACAACAGCCTTGCCATCAATAACTTTGATCCTGCCGTAAGTACATACTTCCTCGCACAACCGGCAGCCATTGCACAGTTCGTCTACTAACCTTACACCCATCACATCTTTCTGGATACTGCCGCTGCTAAGCAGTCCCTGTGCCCTGGCAGATGCTGCCATTCCCTGTGCAATAGATACCTGTATCTCTTTAGGTCCCGAAGCACAGCCAGCCACGAACACACCCCTGGTATGGGTATCCACGGGCCGCATTTTCGGATGGGCCACCTGGATGAACCTATCAGGCCGCCGGCTCAGGTTAAGGGAATCCACAATGCTGTTGGCCTTGGTATTTGGCTCCAGGCCTACAGAAAGCACGACCAGGTCAACGGTGCTGTCCACTATTTCACCTGTCATGGTATCCTCATAGGTGATCACAGCCTCGCCGTCTACCTCCTTTACTGATGCCACCCTGCCTCTTATGAACTCAACACCCTTCTCTTGCTGCCTGATGTAATACTCCTCATAGTTCTCTCCGCCAGCCCTGATATCTATATAATGAACAGTCACATGATTTTCAGGGCTCCTGTCCATAATAAGTCCGGCATTCTTTATGGCAGCCATACAACACACCCTTGAACAATACGGGTTGCCCACAGTCTCATCCCTGGAACCTACACACTGGATAAAAGCCACCCGTTTTGCCTCGCGTCCGTCCAAAGGACGGACCAATCGCCCCTGGGTCGGACCTGATGCGTTTAGCATCTGCTCCAGTTCCATGCTTGTAATGACGTTTTTCACAATGCCATACCCGTACTCGGGCTTTCTTGATGCATCGAAAAGATGGTAGCCAGTAGCAACTATGATAGCGCCCACATCAAACTCCACAGGTTCTTCTTTCTGGTTAATATCAATAGCTTCAGGTTCACAGGCCTTCACGCACAGCCCGCAGCCTACACAGTGTTCCGGGTCCACCACTGCCACAAATGGCACTGCCTGGGACATGGGCAGGTAGATAGCCTTACGCAGGCTAAGTCCACCATCCACTTCCACTGGTACTTCTATAGGACATACGGATCCACACAGTTCGATGCAGCCTTTGCATTTGGATTCGTCCACATACCTGGGCTTATGCACTACTGAGATATGGAAATCCCCGATATGGCCGTTGATATCCTGGATTTCTGAATATGTATGCAGGGTAATGTTCGGGTGGTCTGCTGCCTCGGTCATCTTTGGCGCCAGCACGCACATGGAACAGTCATTGGTAGGAAAAACATCATTGAGCCGTGCCATCCAGCCGCCGATGGTGGAATCCCTCTCAACAAGGTGGACATTTATCCCACTGTCCGCCAGGTTAAGTGCCGCCTGGATGCCTGTCACTCCACCGCCTATCACCAGCACATCCCTGTTGGCGGGTACGCTTTCAACGCTCAGTGGGTTAAGCAGCCGTGCCCTTGCAACTCCCATGGCAACCAGGTCCTTGGCTTTTTGTGTCGCATAATGATATGCATCCCTGTGCACCCATGAACACTGCTCCCTGATGTTGACTATCTCGACCAGGTATGGGTTCAGTCCGGCTGCCTGTGCCATTCGCCTGAAGGTCACTTCATGCAGCCTTGGTGAACAGGCAGCTATTACAATACGGTCAAGGTCCAGTTCCTGGATATCTGTCTTGATCTCATCCTGCCCCTGTTCACCGCAGGCATATTCGA
>DUIM01000003.1 GCA_013330355.1 Methanosarcinales archaeon | reverse complement strand
ATGCCCTTATTATTATCCCCTTCGGTTATATATCCCGAATGAGGTGCAGCAGGTCCACCGGACCACATAGGCTCCCCTTCCTCCACCCAGTACATAGCCCTGTGGATGATCGGGGTATCTACAGTACTCCCATACTTTCTGTACAGTATTACATCTCCGTATTCATCGAATGATGTGTATCCTGACAGGGTACCATCAGTATGTGTGATGATCTGGGTCCGTTGGATGTTTTGTATAATAACCACATCACCAATACCGATATTAGGCAGCATGCTACCAGATTCTACAGCCACAGCCGGCCTGGGAGTACCAAGACTGATTTGCGAGATAAACATGAACATACCGATCATTAAAACTACGAACAGCAGGTCATTTAACAGGCCGATCCAGAAATTATCACTATTCCTGAACAATTTTATATAATATATAAACTTATCTATAACGTTTTTCTCTTTCCGTGGGTTCATATGGCGAATACTTATAGCGTGTAAAGTGATAATAGTTTGTGCGATTTTAATGGAAAATACTTATCATGCTTCATCCATTGTAGAGCAATTTGCCCAGGCCGGTTACCAGATAGACCCTGACGCCCTCACATTGCTTACAGAACAGGACACCAGTCCTTCATTTATCAGCCAGATACTTGATTCACTTGACGAGTCCACACTTGTGGTTAGCCCGGCCCAGATCGACCCGGCTTTAAATACCAGGACCACACCGCTGCCGGAGACCGAGTACCCCGGGGTGCACACCAGGGACCCGGATTATGAAGACGAATGGACTGGTGAGCTGGACGTGATCTCAGATATCACTGATCAGTCAACATGTGTAGGCGAATACAGGGAATTCGTGGATTTTTTCAGGAACAGGTTCTCCAGGCTTGGAGATATGTTGAGGAACCGGGGTGTTGGTTTCAGGCCCATAGAAAGCCTGAATAAACGCAAACTTGGCCTTGTGGAAGGTAGGGAGGAGGTTTCGGTCATAGGCATGGTATCTGACCTGCGCACATCCAAGAACGGTCACAGGATGATAGAGATCGAAGATACTACCGGAAGCCTGCGCACAATGGTGCTGAAGAATAAACATGATATCTTTGAGCAGGGCCTGAAAGTGATGCTGGATGAGGTAATCGGTGTCACCGGGACCCTGAGTGATGATGGAAATCTGTTGTTCATAAAT
Organism: Methanosarcinales archaeon; assembly: GCA_013330355.1. Classification (GTDB taxonomy): domain Archaea; phylum Halobacteriota; class Methanosarcinia; order Methanosarcinales; family Methanocomedenaceae; genus Methanocomedens_A; species Methanocomedens_A sp7939u. The sequence goes on along the minus strand of DUIM01000003.1, from coordinate 4,862 downwards.
AGTATCATGTGGCCTGATATGCCAATCAGGACCAGTTCAGAACTGGGCGAGCAGAGTGTGAGCGGTAAGGCTGTAATGATATCTGATGTGCATGTAGGTAGTGACACTTTCCTTGAAGACCAGTGGCTGGATTTTATCAACTGGCTGAATCACGGAGGGTCAATGGCGGGCAACGGTTCAGTAGCAGGCAATGGGTCTGTGACAGGTAATGGACCTATTGACGTGAAAGATATCAGGTATCTAGTGGTGGCAGGTGACCTGGTGGACGGTATCGGGATATACCCGAACCAGGAAGAGGAACTGGCTATTACCGATGTCTATGAACAATATAAAGTAGCTGCTAATTATTTCAACCGGATACCCAAACACATCAAGGTAATCATATCCCCGGGTAACCATGATGCGGTCAGGCAGGCCGAACCCCAGCCTAGATTTCCTGAAAAGATAAGGAAGATGTTCAGGCAGGACGTAGTTTTCGTGGGCAACCCGGCAGTGATATCCATGGATGGGGTACGCACCCTGATCTATCACGGGCGCAGTATTGATGATTTAGTAGCCAATCTGCCTGGCATGAAATACGAAGATCCAACACGGCCCATGATCGAGATGTTGAAACGCAGGCACCTGTCTCCCATGTACGGCAGCCGGGTATCTATTGCGCCTGAAAGAGAAGACCATCTGGTGATCGACAAGCCACCCCATATCCTGCACTGTGGCCATGTACATACAGTTGGATGTGCCACATACAGGGGTGTTACAGTGATAAACAGCGGTACCTGGCAGTCCCAGACAGAGTTCCAGAGGCGTATGAACCTCCAGCCCGATCCAGCTAAGGCTACCATTGTAGACCTGGCCACACTTAACACAAACGTTATCTCATTTCAATAACTCATATATTCCTAATGAGTACCTTACCCAACAATCAATTATTTCCAATGAACACCTTACCCAAACATCAATTGGATTTGTTCAAAAAACAGGGATATCACATAGTAGGAAGTCATGGCGCTGTTAAACCCTGCCTCTGGTCGGGCAGATCAATAAAGGGAAAAGGCAACTGCTACAAATCCCAGTTCTACGACATCCAGTCACACCGCTGCATCCAGATGACGCCTTTTTTAGGTTGCAACCAGTCCTGCCTCCACTGCTGGCGCCCGGTTGAATACCCGGTCGACACGCCTGCCGAGTGGGATTCTCCAGAGGAAATAGTGGGGGATAGTATCAGGGAGCAGCGCAGGTTGATGTCAGGGTACGGCGGTCTGGATGATGCTGATAAAGTAAAATGGAAAGAATCCCTGGACCCCAAACATGCGGCCATATCACTGGCAGGGGAACCCACACTTTACCCATTACTGCCCGAACTGGTCCGGGAGTTCCACAAACAGGGACTTACCACCTTTGTGGTCACCAACGGTACAAAACCCGATGTTATTGAAATTATCAGGCCCTCACAACTGTACATGAGCCTGGATGCTCCGGATAAGGAGACTTATATTCATTCCTGTGCTCCCGATCATCAGGATCAGTGGGAGCGTATCCTGGAATCCCTTGAAGTGCTGTCCCGCCATCCTTGCCGGATTGCCATCAGGATTACTCTTACAAAAGGTTTGAATTTTAAAGATGCCGCCGGGTATGCCCGGCTTATCAAAATCGCCGAACCCGACTTTGTAGAGGTAAAGGCCTATATGCATCTGGGCTATTCCCGCAAACGACTGGAGCGGGATGCTATGCCCGGGCATGAGGAGATACTTGAGTTCACTTCAGAACTTGGCAGGGAGCTGGGTTACCATATGACCGATGACGTGGAACCCAGCAGGGTGGCATTACTGTCAAAGGAAGAAAAAGTGACTCCTGTAACCCTGTAGTTTAGTCCTGCCTGATAGTTTCCAGGTTCATTGCTTTCCCTGTATGTCAGACCAGCCTGATAGTTTCCAGGTTCATTGGTGCCCTTGTTTCGATACGGTATTTCCTGTATATTGAACTGGCCAGATCCAGGCAGCTCTTCTCGTCACCATGTTCTGTAAGAATATGTTCAGGCCTGGGTTTCATCTTCTTGATATAATCCATCAGTTGCCTGCGATCAGAGTGTCCCGAAAATCCATCCACTGTCTGCACCTGCAGGTTGATCTTGATAATATCACTCTTGCCGTTATTGTAGACGGGAACTTCACTCCAGCCTTTCTGCAACCTCCGGCCCATAGTTCCTTCTGCCTGGTATCCCACAAATACCAGTACATTCTTCTCGTCAGGACCGTATGCCCTTAAGTATTCCATGATCGGGCCGCCGTTAAGCATACCAGAGGTTGCCAGTATGACACTTGGTTTGGGATTGGTCAGGATATCCTTTCGTTTCTCAACTGAATCCACCTGTTCAAAACAATCGGCTAAAAACGGGTTCATGCCTTTATGGAAGATCATGTTCTTCAGTTCGCCATTCAGGTATTCGGGATAAGTAGTATGGATGGCTGTGGCTTCCCAGATCATACCGTCCAGGTAGACCGGGATATTATCATCGATTAAGCCTTTACGGATAATCTCCTCCAGCACCAGCATGACTTCCTGGCTTCTGCCCACTGCGAAGGCCGGGATCAGGACAGTACCGCCCCTGGCTATCGTTTCTTTTACGATATCCTTTAACCGGTTCTCAGCCTCTCTCCTGCTGGGTTGCATATCCTTAGAACCGCCATAGGTTGACTCGGTGATTATGGTTTCTATCCTGGGAAATGAATTGACTGCTGGGTCGAACAGGCGGGTCTTCTCATATTTATGATCCCCGGTAAATGCAATATTGTACAGTCCGTCTCCCACATGGAAATGGACCACGGATGAACCCAGGATATGGCCGGCATTGTGCATTGTAAGCTTCATATCCGGAGCAATATCGGTAACGTCGCCGTAATTAAGCGTAATGGTATGTTTCAGGGTCTCACGTATCATTGAGGATTCATAGGGTATGGTCTTGCCTTCCTTGGCAGCCACATCAATGAAATCCAGCTGTAGCAGAGCCATCAGGTCCCTCGTGGGAGGTGTGCAGTACACTGGCCCCTCATAACCGTACTTATACAGCAGTGGTATCAGGCCGGAATGGTCCAGGTGTGCATGGGTGAGCACCACTGCATCTATCTGGCTAATAGGCGTTACCTCGGGTATGTACAGGTAAGGGGTGCCGTTATCATCAGAACCTACGTTCACTCCACAATCAATGAGTACCTTGGTCTCAGGGGTTGACAGCATGAAACAACTGCGTCCTACTTCCCGGCAGCCTCCCAATGCAGTGACCCTGACCCATTTATCCTTGGCAGATACTTCCCTGTGGATTTTCCTGCCAATGGTTTTGAGCAGGGCTTTACGTTCTTCTTTGTGGTCCCTGTTGTACTGTCGGATATTTTTTACAGTGGATGATTTTATAGGCGGGGTCCTTACCACTTTGGGTGTCCAGCCGATCTCCTTGGTAATCTCCCTGAGAGTGTTACCATGTCTGCCGATTACGATACCTGGCTTCTCGGCCTCGATTATCACCTCACCTGTATCAGGATCAAAATAATGACTTGAAATGCCGGCATCTTCAGGTACGATCCTGGAGATCATTTCAATTACGACATCCGGATCTGCCAGTACTCCAGGGTCAGGCCTGACCACTAACCGCTTCCTGAGATCCTTTGCCAGGTTACGGATGACATCACCATTATCTGCCAGTTTTTTCGGTTCCGGAGTATATATTACAAGTTCCGGTCCCTCGAACTCTATAAGTGATAGAGTCACTCCGGCTGGTAATTTTTTCGTTATCTTTGCTTTTAGTTCTTCGAGTACCTGTTCTACCGACATGGTATTTACGTCCTGTGAAAAAATTAGAAAATGAAAATGAAAATTTAAAAAATTAAATATATATATGTAATATATATCAAATGTTTCCTTAATGTTGCGGTCCTATAAAGCATCAAGGAAAGCATCACGTGCTTTTTGTATGACAGAATCCTCTATTTCAAAATACCCTTTTGATGTGATTTTGGTGACCTTAATCCCGTTCCCGGAAGCAGCATCCCGTTTCATAACGTTATGTAGTGCCCTGATTGCAAGGTGTACACCATCATCAATGGGCATATTTTCTTCGTATCTATCCTCAAGTATTCCGTAGGCATATGGAGATCCTGAACCGGTTGCTACGGCTTTGTTCTCTTCAAGCTGGCCTCCGAGGGCATCAAGTGAATAGAGGCCCGGACCGTTCTTATCCACTCCACCTACAACAAGCTGGACCATGAATGGAAAATACCTGTTTCCCGCAAGGATGTTTGACAGAAGGCTGGTAATACCTTTGATGGTCATACTCTCCTGTCTGCGCATTTTATATAATTTTGATTCGATCTGCATTGTTTTTACAAGCCTTTGTGCATCTCCCACTGATCCGGCTGTGGTCATACCCACAAGGTCATCTATCTGGTATATCTTCTTTGCATCTTTGCTTGCAATGAAATGCCCCATAGTAGCCCGGCTCTCTGTAGCCAGGACCACGCCTTCACTGCAGACTAACCCAATAGTCGTTGTACCTTTAAGTTCGTTATCATTAACCATCTGTATACCTCATAGAAAAAATGAGAAAATCAGCTAACTTTCACCTTATATTTGTATCTGCCTATATAAGGGTTTTCCCGTTTTCAGCCTTACACTTTTTTAATTTATATTGCAAATCATGCCATCTCAGTGGCACCATACCTCCTCCTATCCTTCAGCTCCTGCTTCTTACCATTGTTCCATCCGTCCACAGCCTGTATATACCCCGTAACCCTGGACAGGTGCTCCACATTCTCAGAGCCACAGTTCGGACACTCATCCAGCATCCCGCCTGCCACATGGAAATCATTCAT
>DUIM01000172.1:1035-3536 GCA_013330355.1 Methanosarcinales archaeon | reverse complement strand
GGGAACTGACAGATGCAGATATTGGTCCGGATATAGATGCTATCGTTATCAGTGGAGGCACCGGACTTGCGCCCGAAGACGTGACCCTTGAGGCCGTGGAACCCCTTTTTGACAAGACCATTCCCGGTTTTGGTGAAGTGTTCAGGCTGAAAAGCCTGGAAGATGTGGGGACTGCTGCTATACTTTCCAGGGCATCTGCCGGGACTGTGGGCAGATGTGTGGTATTCTGTTTACCCGGCTCACCGGCTGCGGTCGAACTTGCCTTAAAGGAATTGATTATTCCGGAGGCACCACATATTATTAAGCACATTTGATGGATTGACAGAGTATAGACTGAGTGTAATATGTCCGGTTCGACAGAACTTAAACGAAAACTATATCTAATAATGTAATCTACAAAAATGTAATCTAACAAATATAGAGTAAACACCTGTGTACGTTTGTGGAGTGTATTGAGCTTCCAAATTGGTGATTTACAATTATATGTTTAATGTTTGAAATGGAGGATGTGTATGCAGGGAAATCAAAACTTTGATAATGATGTTGTTGTGGGAAAACGGTATAGACTGAGAGATATGATAGCTCACCAGTCACATATGATAACTTGTGTTCTGCTTTTAATTACAGGACTGTACATGGCTATACAGTTCAATACATGTAGCTTGCATGCATGGGAATTGATGTCATATCAAACTCTCCGACTGATCCATGTGATTGCAGGTATCCTGTTCTTGGTGATCAACTGGACATTTATACCGTTCAATCTGGTAACCAGCGGTCACCTGTTGAATGACTTATTCGGCCTGAAAGATATTACCAGGCTCTATCAAGCCATTGTTGGCGTATTTAAACCCCCAGAGGAATATCCAAAATACACGATTTACAATAAAACGACTGGTCATTACAAAAATAAACTTCATCCGGCTTATAAACTTATGGTGATATTTGAAGCAATGGCCATTCTCTTTATCGGACTGACAGGCATCATAATGATAGACCTGAAATTCGGATTTGTGAATTTTGATATACCACTATGGAATAATTTTATGGCTTGGTTCGTTAATGACATAACCGGTAGTGCAGCTGCAATTATCGGCATGAGCGGAGTGCAGTTGATCAGGTCAATACACTTGTGGGCCACATACTGGTTCGTACTTGAACTCATCATTCATCTTGGATTCCTGGGAATTGATCCGAGGATGTCACAATATGTCAAGGCACTGTTCATAACCGGTAAGGAAACTATGAACGAATATGTAGAAGTTGTTGAGGGTGCGCACGAAGAACATAAGAAAAAACCTAGGGAGAAAAGACCACTGATCGTATTCAGGTGAACACTTGACAATAATGAGTACCTACCTGAAACCTATGCTATAATTAAAACGAAAAGTTAATAATAGCATAAGGGAGATGGAAATCAATAATTATTTACCAAATATTAAAAGGAGGAAAAAATTTGAAGCAAATTAAAGTTTTGCTATTATTAATAGTAATATTCTCAATGGTCACTGCAGTTCATGCAGAAATGGCACAATATGAGACAGTAAGCAAAATGGCAGAAGATACGAACTGTGTGGCGGTCTGTCATAACCAGGAAATTCATGAGATACATGAATTGACATCAGCCACATGCCAGGGATGTCACGGTGAAACATTGACCGATCGACAACCTTCATGTTACAAATGCCATACAGGTTCGATACATAATGTTCACTTAAAAAAGGTACAAACTGAGGATTGTTCGTACTGCCATGAAGGGCTTGATAGTTTACATTTGGAAATGATGTCGGATACCCTGTGTGCACACTGCCATGGTGATCTGTTGAACGTTCACGGCGGACCAACAGAATCCTGTGATAAGTGTCATGGTTCAGCAGCGAATATTGTTTCACCGGTTACAGCTGCGAGCGACATAATTGTCTGCCAGGGCTGCCATGCCTCAGCAGATGTTGCGATACTTCACGGCGAGGCTTCTGATCCGAATTCATGTTACAAGTGTCATAGGCCTGGCTCTGTCAATGTGACTGCAAGTGAGATCCCTCACTTCATCCATATTCCTGATGTTGCATGTGAAAAATGCCACATAGACCAGGGTACGGAAAAGATCATGATTCCGGAATGTATACTATGCCACAGTGTTGAAACACTTCACGGATACAACCAGATATCCCTTAAAACTTCCAGCACAGGTTTAAAGTGTTCGGTATGTCACCCAATGGCAGCGGATGAACCGGATACACCCGATGCAGTAGAAACCACTCCGGCCCATACTGACACATCCGGGCCTGTTGACAATGCAACCGAACCTGACGATGGAACTTCCGGGACCCCAGGGTTTGGAATATTCATGGCATTGACATCACTGGCTATGCTATTTGTGATAAGGAAAATCAAGAATTAAATTTTAACTGACTTTTGGAAGATAGTTATTCTATCTTCCCATCTTTTTTTTTGAATTGTTTTTAGATCAATGAATGATTTCTTTTATCTTTCATTACTAT
>DUIM01000172.1:0-727 GCA_013330355.1 Methanosarcinales archaeon | reverse complement strand
ATCTTTCATTACTATATCAGGTTCAGCATCCTTCTTTTAACTCCCAGGCATGCTTGGTAGAACTGAACTCCAAGTGGAGTCCTGGTGCCATGTACCACAGTATTTCCGTCCATTATTGCTTTAAATACAGCCTCAACTGACGGCTGAGCGTCAATTTCAGTGTAAGCCCTGCCCACCATTCCCACAAAATGGGCATCACTGTTACCCAACATAGGCAGATCCAGAGTCCTGGCCATTTTCACTGCCCTTTCATTGAATTTACCAAGTATGAACCTGGAGTTCAGGACTTCAATGGCATCCACATCCAGGTCAGATACATCACCTAAACTTTTCGGGTAGCCCTTGTAGGGATGGGGTGCCACTATCAGGCAGTCTTGTGCCCGGGCTAGCCTGATTATATCCTGTGGGTCTTTGTTTTTAGGGAACCCATCACTGTTGCCCAGCACCAGCAAGTGACCCCGGGTGGTGGTTACTTCAACTCCAGGAACCACTACCAAATCAATGTTATGTTCCTTGACTAGACGCTGTGCTTCCAGAGAGCCCTCGATAGTATCATGGTCGCATATTGCAATACCGTCCAGGCCGATACTGCATGCCTGCTTTAAAATGGATTCAACAGGTGAGGCGCAGTCTTTGGAATAACAGGAATGGATATGTAGATCAATCCGCATTGGACCTTTGTTATGTTAGAAGTGTTAAAAAAGATTTCGAACATTACCTTTTTGTT
>DUIM01000041.1 GCA_013330355.1 Methanosarcinales archaeon | reverse complement strand
ATATCTGCATCTGTCAGTTCCCTGACATGGCCTGCAATCAAGCTTTCATTGTCAGGCAGTAGTGAATATGACTTCACATCAAAGCCTGAACCCGATATCAGGTCCAGCATTACGTTTCCTGATATGTCATCAGCAAGCCCGGGCTCAGATACACTGCCATAAGTTTCATACCTGGATGTGCTCACTGTAATAATTGCAAATTTCACTGATGTGGGGGCATTCTTCTTGTGTTGTGCAGGCGTATCGTCCAGAGGCATGAAGAGATTTATGTGTAATGGATTATATTAATTAATCTATTCTATGCAGATAATGGCTATTGACGTGGGAATGGGTACACAGGATATACTGCTGTACGACGATACACAGCATATTGAGAATAATATCAAGATGGTGCTGCCCTCCCAGACCCGGATAATTGCACAGCGTATCAGCCATGCCACTGGTGCAGGGCGTGATATCTTCCTAAGTGGTACTACCATGGGCGGCGGTCCTTCAGGCAAGGCTGTACGTGAACATATCAAGGCGGGGTTGAAAGTTTATGCCCGACCGGATGCTGCCCTGACCATACACGATAATCTTGAGAAAGTGACACAAATGGGTGTGACACTGGTGGGCGACGGGGACACAGCACCCATGGGGGCAGAGATAATCGAGATGTGTGATGTGGATACTTATGCCCTTGGCACAGCACTGGGGCTGTTCGAGACACAACTGCCCAGGGACTTTGCAGTGGCGGTACAGGATCACGGTGAAGCTCCTGACATGAGCAATCGTGTGTTCAGGTTCAGGCATTTCAGGGAGCTGCTGGAGCAAGGCGGCGAACTGGAACGGTTCGCCCATCTGAACCAGGTACCGTCCCACCTTTCCAGGATGCAGGCAGTCATGAAGACCCTGAAACAGCACGGGAACAATGTACTGCTCATGGATACGGGACCTGCTGCCATTTGCGGGGCGCTGGGAGGCAGTTCCGGCGGCCCGGTAGCTGTAGTGAATATAGGCAACGGGCATACCCTGGCTGCCGTTGTGGCCGGGAACAGGATACTGGCATTGTTCGAGCATCACACACGGTATGTGGACGCACAAAAGATGGATGGACTTATCAGGCTTTTATGCGATGGAAAACTTGGTTTCGATGACATTTTCAACGATGGTGGGCACGGTTGTTATATCCGGCAGGCCGTGGGGTTCAGGAACATCGAATCAGTGATAGTGACAGGTCCCAACCGAGAGATCATGGAAGATTCATCGCTTGATGTGGAATTTGCAGCACCTCATGGTGATATGATGCTTACAGGATGTTTCGGGCTTGTGGAAATGTTCAGGAAGAATATAAAAAGCAAGCACGGCTGAAATCTCATTACATCTTTATCCTGCCGATCTCCAGGTACATGATCTCTTCTTCCTTTTGCCAGGCAAAAACCATCTGTTTTCTAACACTGTGGGCAAGCCTGATTGCCCTTGATAGCTGGGGTAGGCTGAACACATGTTCAATGTTCACTGAATGTACCAGGAATTGGGAATGCATCATCGTATCCAATCCGTCAATTTTTTTATAAACCCGGTAATGGGTGCCGAACTTATACCCGGTCTTGGCTACCATCCCTGAATCCCTCAGGTCCCTGTAGACTGCCAGTTTTTCCTGGAAATCGCTTTCTACACTGATTGCACTATCTGCAAATTCCATGCTGGCAAGTAGATTGCCCCCTCTGGTGTCCCTGAGGTCCAGTACATTTTTCTCCTGTAAATATGCTGATTCCACTAATGATAACTGGAGGCGGACTTCATCAAGGGGTTTACCGTAAAAGTATTGTTTGTGCAGCAGGGCAGATGCATCGGCATCCCATACCATTACCCTGTCTTCCAGAAGGGTGGCCTCAATACCCGGACCTGGGACATTTTCATCCATATCTCCTTTCATTGTGCGAAGCTTCACACCGTAGAAGGTAATGTCACTTTCTTCGTCCACTACAGCAATCACAAGTTCCTTGCGCATGTTAGCAGTAGTCTCAAGCTGGCGTACCAAGTCTTTCAAGGGCAGAAGATTACGTTCGGATAGTGCATATACGAAGTATTTCGAAGGGGTCTTACCGGGCCGGCCACCTCTGGGATATACCCTGAAATCTGTGACTCCGGGCTTTATGAAATAACCTCTTTCACGCATGTCTTTGTAGACTATGTATTTTACTTCAAAATTCTCTTTTTCCCTACTTGCATAGCTGATGAGGTCCCTGAAATCAAGTTCATTCTTATTCCCGGTGACCTTGATCCTGCCTTTGTAGGTGAGGTAGGCAGCTTCTATCAGGGTAAGTTCCAGGGAATCGTTTTTTGGATTACCATAGAAACCGGTGTTGTAAAGTGTCTCCTTTGTATCAGGTTCCAGTTTCACGATATGGCGGTCCAGTTTGCCGTTAAGTGCGTGGTTCTGGTTCATTCACTTCACTTATGTGAAGTTAAGTTAAATAGCCTTCCTGATGAAATGCAGGTTAATAATCGTAAGGTATTTATTTTACCTCTTCATTTTGTAATCCCTGACCTGGATTTATATACCGGGTATGAAAGGAGAGAAATCATATGGTAGCAAAAGTAAATGTTGATGAATGTACAGGATGTGGAACATGTGTGGATGAATGCCCTGCAGAAGCCATTTCAATGAACGACGATGATATTGCTGTGGTAAATGCGGATGAATGCACGGATTGTGGAATATGTGTGGATGCATGTCCCACTGAAGCAATTTCGGTAGAAGAATAGGCACATAGATATATTTTCAAATAAGGCAACATATCAACGAGTTTGGTTTGAGAAAAAAACATGCAAGTAAAAGTAGAATATCGATGAATGTGTAGGATGTGGAACCTGCGTGGATGAATCTCCACAGGAAACCATTTCGATGAATGATGATGACATTGCGGTTATCAGTGACCAGTGCACTGATTGCGGATTGTGCGTGGATGCATGTCCAACTGCCGCAGTTTCATTGAATCAATGATTAATATTCTATTTATTTTTACTTTTATTTTTTATGGAGGTTGGTCAATGACTGAAACAATCAAAACAGGTGTATTAGGTGCAACAGGAGCGGTAGGACAGAGGTTTGTTGAGGCTCTTGCCAGACATCCCTGGTTCGAGATCACTGCCCTGGCAGCCTCTGAGCGCTCTGCAGGAAAGAAATACCGTGACGCTGCCAACTGGCGGCTGGAGTCACAGATACCTGAAGAAGCAGCAGATGTCGAAGTGGTACCGGTTGATGTTGGAGCAGTGGATGCTGATCTGGTGTTCTCTGCACTGCCGGCGGACTTGGCAAAAAAGGTGGAACCTGATTTTGTTAAGGCGGGCTGTGTGGTTGCCAGCAATGCAGGAGCGTTTCGGAAGGAGGCAGATGTACCTCTGATGATCCCCGAGGTCAACCCGGAGCACCTGGGGCTGATTGATGTTCAGCGCGACAACCGCGGCTGGGACGGATGTATCGTAACAAATCCCAATTGCACCACAATTATGTTCACTTTGACACTGAAGCCCCTTATGCAGTTCGGGCTTGAGAATGTGAATATTGCGTCCATGCAGGCCATTTCGGGTGCGGGTTTTGACGGCATCCCGGGTATGGCTATACTGGATAACGTGGTGCCCTATATCGGCGGTGAGGAGGAGAAGGTGGAGAGTGAACCCCTGAAACTCCTTGGTGAGTTCGACGGCAGCCAGGTAATCCCTGCTGATATTAATATCAGTGCAAGCTGTCACCGTGTGCCTGTGATGGACGGGCACCTGGAGGCATTGTGGGCTGGCATGGCTGATGACCCTACGCCCGGGGAGGTGCGCCAGGCGTTTCTGGACTTTGACCCTGGAATTTCAGACCTGCCTACCGAGCCTGAACATCCTATTATTGTGAGGGATGAACCTGACAGGCCCCAGCCCAGGCTGGACAGGAATGCGGGTAATGGTATGAGTGTGTCTGTGGGCCGGATACGGGAAGGTATCAGGTACATGGTGATGGGGCACAATACTATCCGGGGCGCGGCGGGGGCTAGTGTGCTGAATGCTGAACTGATGCACAAGAAAGGGTATTTCTGAGCCCGGTTTGGGCTTGGATTACCTTGG
>DUIM01000129.1 GCA_013330355.1 Methanosarcinales archaeon | reverse complement strand
TTAGGCGTGGATGAAAAATACATGAAACGAAAACACTGGTAGGGATAAAGGATGGGATTTAAACACACGTTGAAAAAACTAATGGGGCAAAGCGTGACAGATGATTCCGGTGCTGCCGTGGAAGATAAGAATCAGGTAGCAACTGCCCGGGAAGGCAAAAAACCAGTAGTAGCTGCCGGAAATGTACATGCCACCCCGGATTTGGCTGTTGAACCAAAAAGTGTAGTATCGAAGGCAGTACCCGATAGCTCGGGGAAGGATGAAAACCAGACAATGCAAAATAGGCAGGTGGGCCGCAAATGTGAACACAAACATGACGACCTGGACTGGCACTCGACCTCCATACCACATCCGGTTCCATTAAAGGCACAGGCCGAAAAGCAAGTGCCAGGTGAACCTGTTGCACCACCAAGAGCCAATCAACCTGATGCTTCACCCGACCATGGGCAGTATAAGGATAATCGCATATCAAAAAAGGACATACTCTGTAAGTTTGTGGTGCAGCACGGGCAGAGGATCGGTGAGACCATATCTGTTGATGGCGGGCATCTTGTATTCAAGCACGGGGCTGAGAAACTGTACATATCTATGTCGTCCGTATCCGGATTCACTGACGAGGATGTGGAGATAGGTGATTTTAACAGGGATGAAGCCTTGAGACTTGGTGAAGAATGGCACCAGCGAACTACGAACTCATTGAAATTCGATGGAAACGGGATGCTCATCAATGACTGAATACAAGCAGTGTATCGTAACCCGTGAAGACCTTAAACTCTCAAAGGGCAAACTGGCTGTACAGGTGGCACATGCGGCTGTAACTGCCTCTGATTTTGCTGATAAGAAGGAACGTGATGCCTGGATGAAGGACGGGCAGAAGAAGGTCGTACTTAAGACCGGCACCCTGCAGGATTTATTCCTGTTAAAGGAGTCGGCACGCAGGGAGGGGCTGTCCACTGCCCTTATCACCGATGCCGGGCTTACCCAGATACCTCCCGGGACCGTTACCGTACTGGGTATAGGGCCGGCAGCAGTTGAGAAAATGGACAAGGTAGTGGGTAAGTTGAAACTGGTGTAGCACCTGGTAGATATTTAGATATTTGATTAATTTTAATTATTATTTAAAAAATCAAGGGGAAGAGCAGGAGGTTAATATATGGCTGTGATACATGACAAAGATAAAGGGAATATTAAGAAAAAGCTGGATAAAGAGCTTGAGGGTGATGTCAAATTAATAATGTTCACCCAGGAGAACGAATGCCAGTTCTGTGCCGATACCAGGATCATGGTGGAAGAGTTGGCAGGCATGTCACCAAAGATCGAAGCCGAAATCCATGATTTTGTTAAGGATGAAAAACTGGCAAAGTCATACGGAGTTAAAAAGATCCCTGCCATTGTGATGCTGGGGGAGAAGGACTACGGTGTCAGGTTCTACGGTATCCCATCTGGTTACGAGTTCAAATCGTTCCAGGAAGACCTGGTCGATGTGTCCAGGGGCAGGACAGACCTGTCAGATGAAGTGAAGAAAAAACTTGCAACGATTAAGAAACCAGTGCATATACAGGTGCTTGTGACGTCAACATGTCCTTACTGCTCAATGGCTGTTCGAACGGCCCATAAACTTGCAATTGAGAATGAGCACATAAAAGCAGATATGGTGGAAATGGTGGAGTTTCCCCACCTTGTCCAGAAGTATATGGCTATGAGCGTGCCCAAGATCGTTATCAATGAGATAGTGGATTTTGTGGGTGCCCAGCCACCTGAGCATTTTGTGGAAGAGATCATAAGGGCACTGCGTGCAAGTGATAATCCGATGTATTCATAATGGTTGTACATCTGCATAAAATCCACATTTTTTAATTTGAAACAGATCATATATTGCACTCAAAATACATTGCACACAAACTAAAAAAGATGCGTAGCAGACGCTTTGAAGGCTATGTAGACATGAGTACCGTATGCAAGCTCCATATCTTCATACGATCGCTTTGTCAGCGCAACCATAAAGGGAATGCCCACATCAACCACCAGCCTGACGAGTGCACCCATATCCTTAACCTCCGTAATCTTCCCCGAAAATGAGTTTCTTGCACTCGAATCAATCTCTTTTTTTGAGATAAGTATGTCTTCAGGTCTTATCGAGATAGAGACATCTCCTGATTTTAATGTGCTGGACACAATACATATCCCATCGGCATGAACCTCAGAGATGGTATCATGAACAACCGATTTTCCACGAAATAAATTCTCAACACCAACAAAATCGGCAATAAACTCAGAATTGGGTTTTCTGAACACATCATCTGGCGCACCTACTTGAATGATCTGCCCGCTCCCCATCACAGCAATCCGGTCACTGAGAGAAAAAGCCTCTTCAAAACTGTGTGTTACATGGATCGTTGTGGTCTTCGTGATCCTGTGTATCCTTCCAAGTTCCTCACGCAGCCGTCCGGTTGTGCGGTTATCCAGCGCAGATAGCGGCTCATCCAGGAGCAGTACCTTTGGCTCTGTAACAACCGCCCGTGCGATAGCGATACGCTGCTGCTCTCCTCCGCTCAACGTGCCCGGATATCGGTTTAATAGATGCGAAACGCCAAGAAGATCTGCAATCTCATTCACTTTTGTTTTGGTTTCATTTCTGGTGATTTTTTTATGACGCAGCCCAAATCCAATATTCTTTTCCACGTTCAGGTGCGGGAATAGCATATAATCCTGGTAGACCATGCCAATAGATCGATCCTTTGGCAAAGTGTCCGTAACATCCGTCCCGTTTAGAAAAATTCTGCCGCAATCCGGTTGGTAGATACCTGCAATCGTCTCGATAAGGATTGTTTTTCCGGCACCGGTCGGGCCAAGTATGATGAAATATTCTCCTTCATGTATATGCAGGGTCACATCATCCAGTTTGAATTCACCAAGATCCTTGGATACATTCTCAATTCGTATCATCTGCACTACCTAATATAAATGAACAATACCACCATGCTTTTCAAAGATGTATAAGGAGATAATTGATATAATTATCAAAATGGTTGCGGCAGCTATTGCCAGGTCAAGATCCCCGCTGGACATATTCAGATACAGGGATATAGGCAGGGTTTCTGTCTTCATACGTGTTGCACCGGCAACCATGAGGGCTGCTCCAAACTCCCCGATTCCTTTTGACCATGTTATGACTCCTCCGGCCAGTAGACCATTCTTTGACATAGGAAGCGTTGTTCGCAGGAATGCCTGAATCGGAGTGCAGCCAAGTGTCTGGGCCACATATTCGTACCTTGGACTGATCCCTTCAAACGTTGAACGCATAATCCGTAGCATAAACGATATATTCACAGCAAACTGTGCGATGATAATTCCAAGTGGTGTGAATACGAATTTCAGTCCTATGTCTGCAAGCCAGTTTCCGAATGGGGTCGTGCCAAAGAGCAGCAGCAGCCCGACTCCAGCCACGAGAGGTGGCAGTGCAAGCGGAAGATCTACTATGGTATTGATCAACGTTTTTCCAGTAAAATTATACCGTGCAAGTGCATACGATGCCGGTATCGAGACAATGATGCACATCAATGTAGAAATAATTGAAGTGATCAAACTTAACTTAATCGCAAATTGGATCTCCCTGGATGCAATACTTGTTAATAAAATATGCTGGTTCGTGTGCGTAACAATACATATGACCAGCGACAGGATAAAGGTGGTCAGGAGCAATGTGATTGAAATAGTAAAGATCTTTAGCATTGATTTTTTTGTTAACATTTACTCATCTCTCAATGCTCGCGGGGTCTGATCCTGGATCTCATCGATGTGCTGTTCATCCACCCATCCGCTTTTTACATCGATCCGATTGTCAAACCGGTGTACGAAAGGTTTGATGTCAAGCAGTGGCGTTCCATCTATGATATCAACATAGCTGATCTCCAGTATATTCCCTCTGACTGCATTCAATTTGACAATGGAAATACCGATGTGATTCGGTCGTTTCGGATGCCTTATTGAGAAGATGCCTCTTTCTTTATCTTCTAAAAATGGCTTTGAGATCAAGGAATAATC
>DUIM01000040.1:2311-4181 GCA_013330355.1 Methanosarcinales archaeon | reverse complement strand
CAAGTTATACTTGATATACTATGAAAAAACCTTGCTGGTAACCTGGGTGAATTATGTGCGATATGTTTATTATTGTTAAAGATATTTAAGCATGAAAATCATCATTGCAATCATGAAGGAGTAATCAAATGCAGTATCAAGGTAAATCGAGACGTAAATTCACAGGTGGACGGCGCATCGCCGCAAAGGGTAAGAGAAAATCAGAAATAGGCAGGGAAGCCGCTGAACCCCATGTGGATGAAAACAGGCGAAAAAATGTGGATACCCTGGGCGGCAACAGGAAGGTTCGCCTGCTCAGGTGCAATATGGCAAATGTAACTGATCCATCGAATAATACAACCAGGCAAGTATCCATCGAGACTGTGGTTGATAATGAAAGCAACAAGCACTACATAAGAAGGAATATCTTATCCCGTGGCGGCATTGTCAGGACCGAGATCGGGAATGCCAGGATAACCAGCCGTCCGGGTCAGGATGGTGTAGTGAATGCAGTATTGATAAAGGAATAAATCTTTGACCGGCCGGTATGATACCGGACGGAACTATTCTTTTTGTTTGTCACTTTTTCTTGAGTGTTTTTATAGAGGATTTCTATTGGTTGAATATTGAAGTTTATCGAGGATTTCTATCGAAATCCTTTATCAAAACAAAACCCAAAAATATATGTCTTTTGGCATCACAGCACTTTTTATTGTACATCTGAGGTGAACACTCTGGCATTTGAAGATATTGGTGAGATATTAAAAAAAGAACCGGACGAAGCTGCAAAAGCGGTATTGAAAGAAGTAGAATCAATTTACGGCGAGGTACCTTATATACTCCAGTTCATGGAAGATAAACCGGATCTGCTGATACCTAAGGTGCTATATGACAATTCCATAATGAGGGAGTTCAAGCGGCTTGACCACCGGACCATTGAGCTTATCAGTATTGGTGTCTCAGCCGCACTTCGCTGTACCCACTGCCTGGACATGCATCTCAGGGTGGCAAAGAGGATGGGCATATCCCGTGATGAGATATTCGATGCAATTCTTATAGCAGGAACTCTATCCAACGCTTCTGTACTTGCCTACGGTACCAGGGCACTGGACACTGAAGTCCCGGCAACTGACAGACCATCCCCTAAACGCAATAAGGATGAATGTGACGTGTGTGAGATACCAATGATGAAAGACGATTAGGATAGTTATTTGTTAGGCAAAGTGCCCAGCGCATTTACATGATTGATAAGTTCTGTGAATGCCTCGATCTCCCGCTGTATTACCTCATCCTGTGTCATGGAGATACTCATTTCCCCATCCACAGTCAGCTTATCCGGGCCCCTGCGCACAAGCCGGTCCACACCGTCCTTGCATAGAACTTCCTTGATCTCTTTGTCGTAGACAAAGGCCCGCCCCGGGAAGAACACTGTTTCCTTAATTTCTGACAGGTCCAGCTTCTGTATATCCTCGATGGTGATCAGGCATCCCACATCTTTTTCCACACCTATAATATTTACAGGGGAATCCAGCCGCTCAAAGATGGCTCCGATAAGCGGCGCTGATATGCGGCTGGTTAGTATGGTAGCTTCCATATTGACTTTTGGTAGTTTTGACAAAGCCTCTTTGTGATCCAGGATGGCGAAGGGTGAGCCAATTTTCGGGTCCCCGAGCGGGGTTCCTGTCACCCTGAATGAATAATCCCTGTCAATTTCCTCCACAATTGACTGGAACTCTTCTACTGAATGAGCCTCAATGCCAGGGATTATCGGGGCATTGTCCAGGATAAGTCCCTGATCATAGGTATTTGCAAACCTCATAAGTATCAGGCCTTTTGCACCCAATGCTTCCAGGTCGTCACAGGTCTTTCTGAGCACGTCCCCGTCATTGAC
>DUIM01000040.1:0-1930 GCA_013330355.1 Methanosarcinales archaeon | reverse complement strand
AAGGGCAGCTTCAGGGGTTTTGTCGTGCATATATTCCTTACGCAATGCCGGGTCAGTGGCAAATACGGTGAAGGATACTTCCGTGACACCGTTGTCAAGATAGTACTCTGCTTCGTCACCTTTTGTGAATCCCTTTCCACTGGTATATCCAAGGTGTATGGGTGCTTCAAGCTGTGTCAGTATCTGTGTCAGTGCCTCAAGGTCAGGATAACAGCTTACATCCCCGCCACCGCTTATTGTGATGCGTTCGATTTCTTCATGGTTGAACCGGAGTGTCTGGTTGACAGCCTGGACAACTGCCTGGAGTGGTTTGAAACCCGAATAGGATTCCTTTACACTTTCAGTGCAATATTGACATCCTTTCTGGTAGGGAGGGCAATGCTGGCATCCGAATGCAGGGACCTCTTTTACACCCTTGAAATAACAGTATTTACAAAAACCCATACAATCGTATCCGGGGCGACCCCCGACATCAGCAAGTAGTTCCATTTGAATCCTCGTATTTTTTTTGGTAATCCTGACCATATAACCATATATTACTTGAAGCCTTCTTTAGCTAAAGTATTCTAATCAATATAGTTTTCTGTATACGCCAGGTAAGTACATTTTTGGTCAAGTATTTAGTTGAATTTTGTTCCATGTATACAATATTTTTAATATATATAATGATTAATCCGTAACCTTACCGTAACCTTTAAATATTCTCGTAGACTACAGGTGTATCACAGTAAACTGTAGTGGTTGGTTGATACGATGTTGGAGTATAATATAACAAACAACAGGATTTTTGGATTTTTTTAAACTCGTTATTATCCTTTTTGAGTTTAAATTTAACAAGCTTCTGTTTGTTTTTTCCATTGTACCAGACAACAACGGTTTTCTGAAAAAGTATAGGAGGAAAAATAAAAGTGGCTGACAAAATAGACCTATATAGCGACAGAGGAGCTAAACTCAAAGCAGGAGTAGATCTTGGAGCAATTAGTCCCCTCAGGAATAAAGCTATTAAGAAAATTATCCACGACACAAAGCGTACAGCAGCCGTGGATCTGGCCGGAATCGAGAAGGCACTTGCAGCAGGAAAGTTTGGCGGTAAAGGCCGACACATTCCAGCAAAAGCAATGAATTTCGATGTGGTCAAGAACGCAGACAAGATCGTAGCTAAAGTAGCTGAACTTGTAAAAGTAGACGCCGGTGATGACACCAATGTGAAATCACTCAATGGCGGCAAACAGATGCTGGTACAGATACCATCCGCCCGTATCGAGGCAGGCGCAGAATATGTGGCTTCCCTGACATGTGCATCAATGGCAACCATACAGGCAATGATTGAGACTTTCGACCTGAACATGTTCAATGTTCCGGAAGTTAAGGCAGCGATCATGGGCCAGTATCCTCAGACAATGGATTTGGCTGGCGGTAACGTCAAATCAATCCTTGAGATCCCCCAGAAAGATGAGGGTCTCGGCCATTCACTGAGGAATATCATGGCAAACCACCTGGCAGCTGTGACAAAGAAGAACGCAATGAACACAGCAGCCCTGGCTGGTATATATGAGCAGGCCGGTGTGTTCGAGATGGGTAATGCTCTCGGAATGTTCGAGAGGAACCAGCTTCTCGGTCTGGCATACCAGAACCTGAACGCAAACAACATTGTCTATGGTACAACCAAGGCAAACGGCGCAACAGGAACCATCGGTACAGTTATGCACTCAATCGTTGAGCGCGGAATTGAAGATGGTGTAATTGCACCCGATAAGAAAATGGGCTCAGGATACCAGATGTATAAAGCAAATGATGTATCCCTGTGGAACGCATATTGCGCAGCAGGAACCCTTGCAGCAAACCTGGTCAACTGCGGTGCAGGAAGATCACCACAGCACACTTCCTCAACATTGTTGTATTTCAACGACCTTATTGAGAAAGAGACAGG
>DUIM01000186.1:474-11569 GCA_013330355.1 Methanosarcinales archaeon | reverse complement strand
TTCCTGGCACTCCAGGCGCAACTCGAAGGGACTGAAAACCGCATTGCAGTGGAAAGAATGCGCTACAATGAACAGGTCAGGGCATATAATACAAATATTAAACAAATGCCTGCAGGAATTGTGGCAAATATGTTTGGATTTGATGAGAAGCCGTACTTTGAATCTAATGAAGGGGCAGAAAATGCACCACAGGTGGAGTTTTAGTTTGTGAATTATCCCTCCCTGTCGCTATGCGGTGGGGAAGGCGATTCCTGCTTCATTCTCCCAACCGATGTTAGAATTTCAATCTGCATTAAGTACACTTGTGTGGGCGTACTGAAATATATGTGGAACTGGATAGGGACGTCAATGCTGCAATCAATCTTCAAAAAGAAAAACGCTGAGGGAGAGATTCGAACTCCCGTGGCGCAGTGCACCACCGGTTTTCAAGACCGGCGCCGTGGTCCGCTTGGCTACCTCAGCAACTTGGTTTCAGTTTTGATCAAATATAATTGGAAGGGGAGGATTTACTCCACTCCGGCTTCCTGTTCATCTGATTCGGATTCATCAGATTCTTCATCATCTGTTTGCTCCGGTTCTTCGGGATCAGGCTTTAACAGTTCTTCAGTATAAGTTTCAACATATAACACTTCTGTCAGTTCAGTATATTTCAACATATCCAGTGCCATCTGTGCTTTAGTGTTCAACCAATGCTGCGAATAATTAAATTCCAGGGGCACGTTGACCCTGGCAACAGTACCATCGATCTCGATGTCCATTTCCCTGGCCATATAAAGTGCACTAAGGCCAACTGTTTTTTCCTTAAGGTCCTCAAGTACGGCTTCGATCTTGTAATCATATGTTATCACATGGCCTGCCATAGGGATGTTGAAATCCAATCTGGCATGGCGTCCCATGACCTTGAGTACTTTACCCTGTTTGCCTTCGTATTGAACCATCATCCCTACCTGTGGTTTTTGTTCAAAACGTTTGAGAGGTAAATCCCTTACCTGCTTGGAAAGGTGTGCACCAAAAGCTTTTTCCGGAGGAATGGAAACCGTTCCTTTATAGCTTGCTTCATGTTCTTTTATGTCTTCCTCAAGACCGGCGATCATCTGGTTCACACCAATAATGATTACATCGCCACCATACCTGCCATTGGGATCATGTATATTATGGACCTTTGCCACCTCTTCATTTGTAGTATCGAAGATTGAACCGTCCTCTAATTTACCCGTGTATGATATTTTAATAAAATCTCCTTCATTGATCGTCATGATAATTACACCGGGCTCTAAGATAACGGGATTGGTAAAAAACATTTCCATGCCATACCATTACAAGCTTACAACAAATGATGACATGAATGACCTATAGAAAAGTCTTAAATCAATTCATTCCAATAAATCTTTCAACGGGGATAGCTATGGATGAAATAACAGAAATATATGAAAAAGTAAAAGACCGCATGAGTATGGAAGATTTCCTTGCCCGGATGGAAGAAAAGAAAAACCTCCTGGGCGGCCTTCCTGATGATAAAACTCTTGCAACCCTTGTGATCTATGACATGGGCGAGTATGATGATAAGGTAAAGATAGGACAGGTAACACTTGATAATTCTAATGTTACGATTATTGGCAAGATCGTGGCATGTTCAGATGCAAGGGAATTCAGCCGTGAGGACGGTTCCACAGGCAGTGTTGCTAACCTGACAGTTGCGGATGAAACTGGTTCTATCGGGGTCGTGCTGTGGGAAAGTGCTTCTGATCTGGTACAGGTAGGAGAGATCGTATTTGGGGATGCAGTCCAGGTATCCGGTTTTGTGAGAGAAGGTCGTAATGGTCTTGAGGTCAGTGTTGGCAGGGGCGGCAGTATAGATAAAGTGGCCATGAGTGAAGAGATCAGGGTAAGGACAGAACCATACCGTGTCGAGGAGATAAAAGCGGGTATGAGCGATATACATCTGGTAGGAAAGATACTTGACATGGCAGATACCAGGACATTCCAGCGAAAGGATAATTCTACAGGCAAGGTCAGGAACCTGACATTGGGCGACCCCACAGGTAAGATCAGGCTAACGTTATGGGATGAAAATGTGGAACACGTCGAACAGTTGAGTTCGGGTGATACCATAGAAATGACCGGAGGCTATTCAAAAGAGAATTCCTTCAACAGCCAGGTGGAGATCAACCTGGGAAATAACAGTTCAATAGTAAAGACCAGTAAGCCAGTGGAGTTCAGTGAGAAGATCACCCTAATCGGTGATATCGAGATCAATGAGTCATACAGTGTTGAAGGATATGTTACAGGGCTTGATGAACTGAAGGAATTCAAGCGCAAGGACGGCTCAACCGGGAGGGTAGTGAACATCCACTTATCAGACGACTCAGGCAGGATAAAGGCTGCACTATGGGATAAGCAGACCGAGTTAATACATGAGATAGACATCGGGACTAAACTGCAGGTGACCGACTGCTATGCTAAGTCAGGATGGAACGATGAAGTGGAATTGAGTGTGGGTGAGAGAAGTACAATAACAATACTTGAAAAATAAGGGATTTATCTGGACCGGGTTTTTGTTTTTTTTGCTTTTTTCAGCTTTTTCTTGTCCATTTTGGTCCTGAACTCACTTACTTCTTCTACAGTCTCTTCCTTTTCCCTATAAAACATAAGACCTGCAATTAAGCCAAAAACCACGATAAAAAGAATACCATAGAACTGGAACTCGGTCAGCGGACTGAAATCCGTGTGCTTGAACATGAACTTATCAAGTATCCAGATGACAGCACTGGATATTACAGCCAGGATCAGTGAGTACAACAGTGCAAGAAAATCCTGCTGTGAAGCCCATTTTTCGATTTCTGAATTCATTTTGTTTTATCTCCTCATCCTTCCATTGAAGGCTTTAACATAAAAAAACTTTTGTATTTTCTATTCTTTGTCCCTTTCAATAATAAATGCACCCACATAGCCGCATTCTTTACACTGGTACTGGACACCTGTCTTAAGACCCATGTAATAAGTGACGTCGGTCGAATTGCACTGGGGGCAGATAAGGACCGAATCAGTCCTTTTCCCTGCTTCCTCCTTGATTATCCTTTCAAGTTCATTGAAATCTTCAGCATCTTCCGGTACAATCATATTACTACTTTTTTACTGTGAAAGTAAATGTTATACCTTTGCCTTCCTTGCTTTCTACCTCGATTGTACCTCCATGCCCTTCAACAATCCTTTTTGCGATGGTAAGACCCAGGCCAGTCCCGCTGGTATTATTGTAAATATCATAACCCAGACTGTAGAATTTATCAAATATTTTACTAATATCATCAGTTCTCAGTCCAATTCCATTATCTTTTACAGTGGTCTGTATATACTGGTCAAGTTCCACGATGTCAATATCGATCCTGCCCCCCCAGGGAGTGAATTTAAGGGAATTATTCAACAAGTTCACAAATACGGATACAAGGGCATCCTTATTTCCAGTAATGCCAGGCAGGTGTTCGGGAATGGATGTGAAAATACCTATTCCCAGATCATAGGCGGTTTTCTCAACAGTCTCGATAGATGTACTGGTAACTTCGTGTAGATCTACCTCTTCTTTCCTGAAGTTCACCATACCTGATTCGATCCGGGAAAGATCCAGCAGGTCATTGACCATACGTGTCTGGCGGTCAACATTTCGAAGTATCTTTTCGATCAATTCATCTTCATCTATCAATTCTTTCTCGTCAACATCTTTCAACCGTTCGGTTGAAGTCTTTATAGCGTCAAGGGGCATTTTAAGTTCATGAGAAACCATGGAAACAAAATCGGATTTTAATTCATCCAGTTCCTTTAACTTCTGGTTTGCCTTTTCCAGGAATTCATTGGACTGTTTGAGTTCAAAGGTTTTATTGTCAACTTCAACTTTCAGGGATCTGTTCCAGCTTGTAAGCAGCAGGATAATTGAAAATCCACCCAGCAAGGCGATGCTGGCAGAGAATAATACAAGAACTGTATTCTTCAATAATGCCGGATTTGCAATTTCTTCAACTTCAGTTGCAGGGCTAACAACCGCCACTGACCACAACCGCCGATGCCACTCAATGGGCGAGAATGCTATAATCTTGTTTTCTGATGTATTGTTTTTTCCATTCAGGGTAAATTCTGCAGTTCCTTCTGACCCGTTCAACTGTTCTTCCATTATGTGCATCCATTCCGGATTTGATCCGTTAAGCATATCAAAATAATTATCTCCTGCAGTATATTGCCCGGACCCATCATACAATACCTGTGTGCTCCTGTCAACAAGATATACATAACCGGAAGAATCGTAAGAATCGTAAGGTTCGAGATATTTTTCTACCAGTGTTGAGATTTGTATAATCCCAAGTATGGTTCCTTTATGCTCCTCTCCATCAAAGATCGGGACCCAGATAAACGAACCAAGACCCCCTTCAAAAAGACCAACCGGATTCGTACAATATGTATCCCTGGTGTCCCGGGCATGTTCAATTGGATATTCCCTGTTATTTTCATACAGGTTATACCCAATGGGAACATTATTTTCAGGATAACCTGCAACAACCACACCACTGGTATTGATGTACTCCAGGGCATAATAACCGATGCTACCTTCATAGATATCTATAAATGATGCCTGGAATTCCTCGGGAGAAGCATTTGCACGGTTTCGGGCTATTGATTCTGTCAACTCAACTTTTTCATACAGGAATTCCTCCACACCAGTTGAAAACTGTTCGGCAAGGAGCAATTGTTGTTTACTGAATTCCTGCTTTGCAACTTCACCTACATCATTGTGGGTTTTTATTCCCATGATGATAATTAAAAGTAAAAAAAGTATACTGATAACTGCGATTGCGAAAATTACTTTTTTTTCATGTTTTTCCATTAGTGAAAAATTTACTTCCTTTTTTATTGTAATACCACCATAATGTAGATAGAATCAATAATCGGGTGAATTGCCCAATTTCTTTAACAATGTATTGAATCATCAAAGTTTTGAAAAAATACGTCTAAAAGTACAACTGCTTTTCACTCTTATCGTTGATCAGGATCATGCTAAAGATGTTTCCTTTTTAAAATTACTATTCATCGCCTTCGGTGTGCCAGTATTTCTTCAGACATCTGCTTTTTAAGACGCATAAAATCTATATCGGAAAGACCCACCACTTCCAACACGCCGTCCCTTAAGAAACATGGTTTGGTGATCTTGCAACACCATGCCATACTGCCGAAACATGTACTATCCCCATATTCCAGGAGTGTGCCCTCTACTAATTGCAGTTTCAGCTTTGTAAACTCCTCGGCTGACATACCGATCTGGTTAAGGGCATTGTGAACTGCACAGGGTTTTACCGGCAGGCAGCAAAAAGCCAGTGCCCGCAGGTCCCCGCCGCCACATATGTGCTTTGGCGAATTATACCAGCCTGTGGTCATCTGGTATGAGGTGATCTGGTCCACAAGGAACCGCAGGGTGTTGGGTTCATTTAATACTGCCCTGGCAGCAGAGACCATATCAGCACCCCTGGAGAACATGGACTTGGCTGCAGAATAATCAACGATAGAATTGTTACCAATAATAAACAGGGATGTAATGTTGCGTATCTTTCTTATGACATTCACGTCAGCCCCATGCCTGCCCACGGCATCAATATGGATGATGTGGGCACCTGCCTTCTCAATCATATATGCGCTCATCAGGTCGTCAACCACATTGGCCCTGATTTTGACAGACACGACAACTCCTGTGCCTTTGACCGCCTCAATGATCTCGCACAGGGTATCAGGATGCTCCAGCAGGGATTGACCTGCGCCCAGTTCCATGATCTCGGGCTGGCGGCAGTGTGCATTTATTTCAATACCTGCCCCGTATTTTTTAGCGATGCGGGCAGCTTCGACATATACATCGATATCTGCCGCCCTGACATTGACAAGGACAGCACAACCATCAGGGTTACCAGTAATTGTTTCCAGTTCGGATGTCAGGAATTCCATCGGTGAATCTGTTACGAACTCACTGCGGCCGCGCTGAACAATTCTTTTTGCAGCATCGTTTGTACTATCATCCAGGTTATAACCGCCCAGCACCACCAGCCCTGCATGGTCAGTGAACTGTTTTGCAAAATCGCTATTGGTAATACCTGCCATCGGGGCAAGAGCTATGGGGTTTTTTGGAGTAAGGTATCCGATTCTCAGATCGAATGGTTCAATCAGTTCTGTGTTCAATTTTGCTTCCTCACAGGCAATGTGAATGGTAATTTGAATTTTTTCAGGAATCTTCCAGATTGTTTAAACTATAAAAGTTTTACTAGAATGGAACAGTAAATCGAAAATATAAGTGATTATTTGTTAATTATTGCAGGAGTGATGTCTTTTCCATTCTTACAGCAATATGCCAACAAAGAACATACCTACAACAATTATTGTCATGAACAACCCTATATATACAATCGGACTCCATGCCAGCACCTTGCGCCCGTCCAGTACGCTGATCGGCAGCATATTGAATCCCGCCAGCAGCAGGTTGATGATCACACCCAGGCGACCTATATCGTATAAAAACCCGGTATCAGTTAACAGCGGCATGAAAGCAAAAGCCAGAAACAGGTTCATCACAGGACCGGAGGCAGCGATCTTACCGTATTGTTCTTTGGTAATATGAGGTCCGAATATCTGCACGGCCCCGGGTGCTGCAAACAGGATACCGATCTGCCATGCCATGTAAATGGCCAGTAACAGCATTCCGAAACTCATCCTGAACTCAGCCCATGCACCGTACTTCTGGGCAACGAACTTGTGCCCCATTTCATGGAAAATAAAGGATATACCCACCGTTATCAGGGAGATTATGAACAGGTCAGCGATAAACGGCCCGAATATCTCAGAGCTCACGGGCTTCCGTTTCAGTTCCATCCATGCGAGCATAATGGCGAATGCATAGGATATTGCCACCCAGGAAATGAACAGATGTTTCAATTCAGTACTGCTGGTATTGAATATGGCCATTTTTTTAGAGCGCACAGTCTGGAAATGTACTTGTTCAAGGCCAGCCACCCGGGACTGTTCAATTTCAGGCATAGAAAGAACCTATGAAGATACTATGATTTAATATTATTCAACTTTCGATCTTCATTTGTATTTTCATTTGCACGATCCTAAAGAAAATCCATTAATCTCTTCTGATTCATCTTCCTGTCCAGCAATTTTGATTCGGGTCGCCACATTTCGCTAACAGTATTTATCCGAAAAGACATATCATCCAGTGCATCGTTAACAGAATCAAATCTTACCGGGATCGATGACACTGCTTCCCGGGTAGCTTCCCTGACCACCCATACCCCCAGGGGTGCCCAGTAATCGGGCGTGATTTCCCTTATCGCAAACACATTGGCACTGCGGCGCATCCGGTGCAGGTGCTCAAGCACAGGCAGGCGAGCCGCATAATACCCGCCGCCCAGTTTCGAGTATCCTTTCTTGCCATCATAGTCCTCCCAATCGGATTCTACCGAAGTTGCCCCGGTTGACCATACTGCCTTTGGCATCCAAATCTCTATTAATTCATACGCAAAGGCCCCGGGAAATACCAGAATCTCAAAATGGTTCCCATGCAATCCCCCGCTGTACAGCAGGATATCATTCACCTCAGGGAAATATCGGATCTCGTCGATCAACATCTTCCCGACCATATCATCTGTGGCAGTGATGGACCAGCGGGTGGGCACGATCTTGCGCTTTTTTCCAAGTAGTCCGATAGAAAGTAACCTGTTAATGTGATCCACAGTGATATCTGCGTTATAGAGTTCCCCGATCTCATCCACAGCCCTGGCATCAGTATCACTTACTGCTTTATCCACCTGCCTGGGTACCACCGGGTTTTGTGCAATATCCAGCTTTGTAACCTCTCCGGCAGGTCCCATGGGCGAGAGTACGCCATCGAAACGCAGTCCCACACGGGGCACTTTGCTGAACCACACCTCTGTATCTACAGGTTTTTCAGATAATGCCAGTTCCTGGGTCTTCTGCAGCATGGCATCGGGATTTAAGGCATCCTTCACATTGAATTTCATATTTGACCTGACCAGGCCGGACCTTAGTCCCACGATATCCCTGATACTTAATTGGTTCCATGAGCCTGGACTGTCATAGATAGCAGCATCACTGGCCGTAACCTCGGGCGGGACCAGTGGTCCCGCAGATACCTGCGGATACCCGTACCGTCCCACAAAAACCGATGGAGGAGATGCACCAAAAATATTATCAGAAAGCTTGGGAGCAGTGCCAAGTGACTTGAACCTCTCAAGAATGGGGCAGGCAGGACGGCCGCACAGTCCCTTCCCCTTACAGGATACACACAGCGAAGGCATGTTCAGGTATATTGGGGGTTGGATACATTAAAGGATATGATTGGTCTGTGGTAATAAATTTCTTATTGGAATCAGAATCCGTATTTTCCAACCAGGGGTACAAACACGACCCCACCCTTTGCTTCTTTTTTTACGCCGTTTGACTTCGTGACCAGATACAGTTCCTGCATGTAACGGCCCACAGGTATCACCATCTTTCCACCTGCTGCCAGTTGTTCGACCAGGACCTCAGGCACTTCAGGTGCAGAACACGCCACAGATATCCTGTCAAAAGGAGCAAGTGAAGGCAATCCCAGGCTGCCGTCTTCGATTATTACCGTTACATCTTCATATCCCATTTCAGCCAGGTTTTTTCTTGCAAACCCGCCCAGTGTTGGGATACGTTCAATTGTATATACATGTCCGCCCGGACGGACCAGTTCGGCCATGACAGCCGCATGATATCCGCAACCTCCCCCCACTTCCAGCACTTTTAGCCCGGGAGCCAGCTCAAGCAGGTCACACATTATAGCCACCATATGTGGTGCGGATATGGTCTGTCCTTCCCCTATCGGCAGCGGATTGTCCGCATATGCGAACCTCTGCTCACTTTCATGCATGAAACTGTGCCTGGGTACACGTGTCATTGCGTCAAGAACCCGATCCTGGATTTTTGGATTCCTTGATCTTAATCCCTTTATCAGTTGCCTTCTTTCCTTTTCAAGGTCCATGTTGAAGGTCCCCGTGGTTTGATCACAGGCCCGCCTGAGTAGGGTTTACTTTGTCTTTTTTTACCTGTATTTTTATAATCCCTTAACCATTCCATCCTTTCTGTGGTGTCGGCAAAGATACGTTTGATGTATTTTGCCATAACAGACTCTCTGTTCCTTTTAAGGAATTTCCCATCCCGCACCTTTATTTTTTTTATTACGAACCTGTCAGGCCCTGAAGATAACAATTCCCCGATCGTGAACTCCCGTTCACCAGGCACTTCCATTTCAATGGATTCTGTCTGCCAGCCTCGTGTGATGGATATCTTGGTCGTGACTGTATCCGTATGTCGGGTCCATAATGTATTGATCTCATCGGCCCTGGCACTTTCCACCCGTTTGTCGCCTGATTCGATTGATGTGACCAGCACAAAACTGGCGTCACCTTCGGGTCCGCTTTCCACTATGAACTCATCATCCACAGATATGATCTCATCACTTTCCTGGACAATTGTGCTTTTGGTAGAGCTATCGCCTGCACTGACAACTACCCTGATATTTGTTTTCTTCTTTTTATCAGAATAATAAGGACGTATTGTATCGCACAGTGTGCATTTTATCAATATATCCGGTTTTTCTTTCAGTATATCATGGGGCACAGGTTCATGTGGTGAACAATTTGGACACTGTGCCTGAATAATCTCATGTACCATTCTACTTTCATACCTCAAATCCTAATAGTACTGAATGATAGTAAATACTTCTATGCCAGCAAGAATATAAAAAAAATAATCGTGCAGGTTAAAGATAGAAATTCTAACTCAACTGCACATATTTTGACTTTGTTTAAAGCGTGTTAATTATCCGGTATAATCCGGACAAACACAAGTGTATGACTATAAACTTCAGAATTAATATCTCTTCGGTCTATGGTTTTTATAGCACTCTCTGCAGTACACCGGTCTATCAGGATCGGGTACAAAAGGCACTTCAGTTTCCTGACCACAATCAGCACATGTAGCTTTATGCATTTCCCTTGGTCCAAAACCGCCTTTACTTTCAAAACCTCTTTGTTCCATTTATTCTCATCCATTGTTGTTTTAATCAATTAATACAGAAATCCCCTCATGAGAATACGTGAATCCTGATGAGGTTTAAAGATTAGTTGACAACGTTTCTTTACTATCTACTGGTTTATAGTACTATTGCTCAAGATTTTATTTACAGTACCATTACTAAACATTGTAGAATCGCCAGACCCTAATCAACATCACAATGGTAGGACTGTACCGACCTGACATCAATAAGGTTTTCCCGTGCCGCTTTAATACCCCTTGCAGCAGCCAGGGCAGCAGCAGTGGTAGTATGATACGGTATATTGTACTTGATAGCAGATTTACGGATATAGCTGTCCTCGTAAACACCCTCCTTACCAATAGGCGTGTTCAGTACGAACTGTATCTCCCGGTTATGCATTGCATCAACAATATTTGGCCGGCCTTCATGCATTTTCTTGATCACTTCACATTCGATCCCGTTTTCCTTAAAGAAACCGGCTGTGCCTTTTGTGGCAAGTATCGTAAATCCAATTGAAAACAGTTCCCTGACCACAATAAGCGCACGCTGTCTGTCGCCGGATGCTACAGTGATAAGTGCAGTGCCTTCAAGAGGCAATGAAGACCCGGCAGCAACCTGGGACTTGAAAAAAGCAATCTCAAATGAATCTGCCATGCCCAATACCTCGCCTGTAGAACGCATCTCAGGCCCGAGCACAGGGTCAACTTCAGGGAACATATTGAACGGGAATACAGTCTCCTTGACTCCGAAATGCGGGTAAGTACGCAGGTGGGTATCCATATCTGACAGTTTTGCACCAAGCATGACCTGTGTCGCAATTTTTGCCATTGACACACCTGTAACCTTTGACACCAATGGCACAGTACGTGAAGCCCTCGGGTTCGCTTCCAGGATATAAACAATATCATCCTTGATGGCATACTGGATATTCATGAGCCCGATAACCTTCAATTTAGTAGCGATACGGCGCGTGTATTCTTTAAG
>DUIM01000186.1:0-142 GCA_013330355.1 Methanosarcinales archaeon | reverse complement strand
GTCTCCATTTGCTCCTCCGGGATACTTACAGGAGGCAATACACATGCACTATCACCCGAGTGGATTCCGGCAAGTTCGATGTGTTCCATGATCGACGGGATAAATGCATCAGTACCGTCGGATATTGCATCCACTTCACATT
>DUIM01000007.1:6620-9255 GCA_013330355.1 Methanosarcinales archaeon | reverse complement strand
TGAAGCAGCCGAACGCAGGGTTGTAGAAGGCAAATTTACGCAATATACCCCTGAAGATTTTCATTGCTAAACTAATTGTCCGTTTTTTGGGGTGCACTCCAAAAAGGCTCTGAAATTGCATGCATTATTTCATATTGCCGAACTGATTGACTAACAATTGCACAACTAACAAACAACTTTACTTTGCAGACGAACAGGTTATATTTTATCAGGTATTACCCTCCACACAATGCGCATATCCTACCTTGCTCTGTCAGATGCACGATGCACAGTACAGATACCGGGCTGCAACTTCAATTGCCGGGGCTGTTTCAGTAACCAACGGCATAAAGGCGGCGTTGAAATATCCGCAGCCCGCATAGCCGGACACATCCCGCCAGGGAATGAAGTAATGCTGGCAGGAGGCGAACCCACCCTTTACAGGCAGGAATTGCTCTCACTCATACAAAAACTGGACCGGCAGAAGATCATCCTTTCCACGAACGGATACCTGCTGGACAGGTCGCTTCTGGAGAACCTTGGCGGCATCACCGTACACATTGACCTGAAAGCTCTTGACCCAAAACTGCACAGGTGGTACACAGGAAAAGACAACGCCACCGTGCTGGAGGCAATACGGCTGCTCCATGAACTTGATTTCGACTTTGAGGTGAGCACAGTCTACATTTCAGGAATTGTGGAAACCATTGAGATCGGGAATATCGCCCGCTTCCTGTCAGGGATCGGGGACATCAGATATAAGATCATGAGGTATGTACCTGTCAATAATTTTTCAAGCAGACCCGGAGTGCAGGAGATACAGGATGCAGTAAATATGGCACGCAAGTATCTCGGGAATGTTTCCAGTTCCATTGAGAACAGGAGCCATCCGGTTGATCGAAAAATTGTAAACATATCCTGAAGAGCAGGAATTTCCCTGGCAATCCCGATTACTTTCACCCCGGTCTTGGCTCAAGTATATTTACTCACGGTACAATCATTGATCGTACAATAAACAGGCGGGAAGGAATTGGATAAAACATCCCCTCGTATCCGTCATACAATCCTTCCCCCATCCCCTAATTTTATTTATTTTTACTCCTAACACAATTCCTCCCTTTACCCCTACTCCAATCTCTGAGAATTATCCCTTCAATAAACCCCTGTACGATTTCCCTATCAGGTCATCAACCTGGATACCATATTCCCTTGCCATCAGTATCCCCAGCACCTCAATACTGAACAGCCCCCCTTTTTCACCTCGGCTTTTATTGATCTCACCAATGATCTTCTGCTTTTCAAGACCTGTATTGATCATGATGCGTTCAACGATCTGCTCGAACACCTCCTTTTCCTGGAACCGGGATACATCAGGCTTAAAACCCATAGGTACCTGTACGTCATCTATGCCGAACTGTGCTTTGAGCATGTCTCCTTCCCTGGAAATAATGCCCTTTTCAATGGCCGAGCTGATTAAATCCCTGGCAGTATCCGGTTTGAACCAGCCCAGATCCATTGAAAGAGCCATGACAAACTCGGTCTCCTTTATTGTATCTGTACCTTTGCGCTTAAAAGGCATGGCAGCAGTAAACAACAATTCGTTCATTGCAATCCCTACTCTATACCTTTATCTGAAATAGTAAGCTCCACAGACTGCCCCTCGGCCCTTGACCTGTGCTTAATCAGGGTAGCCCTGCGCTTATCCCGGCCTGATCGTTCCATCTTGATAATAGTCTTTGACAGATGTTCGCTTAGATTGCCGCCCAAAGGCTGCAATTCTCCACTTTCAACATCCGTATATACCTGGTTTGTTATCACCACAACCATGTTGAACTTCCTTGCCAGCCTGTGAAGACCTGCCAGCATCTCCACCAGCTGCCGCCTGATATGCACATTCCCATCATCATCCGGAACCAGGCCCATCCGGTAAAAAAGGGTGGCTGAGTCCACGATGATCAGCCCGATACCAGTGCCTGCCAGTTTTTCCACATCCGTGATCGCAGAATACTGCTGATGGAAATCAGCAGGCTCGTAGATGATAAGATCCTTTGCCAGTTCCCTTGCATCACTAAGCGCTATCTGGCTGAAGCGTTCAGCAGAAAAGCCATCAGTGTCGATAATCACTACCCGCTCCCCTGTCCTTATACACTCTACGGCAAGAGACAAACATATATTGGTCTTACCGGTCCCGGAAGCACCATATATCTGTGTAATAATACCATGTTCAAACCCGCCGCCCAGCAGGTCATCAAGGTTCACGCTTCCCGAGCGCATGCGTTTATCAATAGCCATGTTCTGTTCATTATCAGTATCTGCCATCAGGATGAATACTCCTTTCGTATTATGTTCATAGGTCTTTTATTGTCAATACAGATATGTTATCCTTTTCCCATTTATTTAGCACTTGACCATCACCATTGGGTATGCCTGTCAGTATCCACCCTTCCCTGACATTCAGCGCTTCCATGAACAGTTTCATAGGCAATACATCATCATCCGATGGGGCATCCATGTATTTCAATAACACCCTGTTATCCTCCTGCACTGCCAGTGCATCAAAGCTATACAACAGCCCTGCCGCTTCCACGAACTGCACATCACGGTATATTTTGTGTTGCTTTAACCTGTTAAGTGCCAGTTCAACCAATTCCCTGGG